>JAAYCJ010000277.1 GCA_012729815.1 Phycisphaerae bacterium
GTCTCGTAGCGGTCCACGCGGATGCCGTCGCACGGCACCGACCGCCCCGCCGAATCGCGCACGTCGATGTCAAAGACATCGGGCTCCGAGAAGGCTACGCAGCACTCCACGCAGTCGGTGCGGCTCCAGCCCAGCGGGTTGAATACGACCACGGCCACGCCCTCGCCGCGGGTGTCGATTTGACTGATAATCGCCTCCAGGCTTTTCTGAAGGATTGGAGACGCGACCAACTCGCTGTGGCCGTATCGGGTCATGGCGCTGCTGAACGCCTCATCGACATGGCAGCCGCAGATCAGGTCGTGAAACTGGTTGAACAGCACTTCCTGCCAGGCGTCGCGAATGCGATCTCGTACTCGCTGCGGTGCTGGCGGAAGTCCTCGATTTGCCTGAGCAGTTGAACTGGGAACCTCTCCAGGTCCGGACCGTGGGCCAACAGGACGTGCTCGGTAACGGCATGGTCCACCAAGGCGGTCAGCCGCGTCTGGAGAAACCGCCCAAACTGGTGGGCGTTGTCGGGAAACTGCCACAGGACCGCGTATCCCAGCGGCATCCAGTGGCACAGGATCCTCGTGCCGTCGATCCCCTCCCAAAGGAACTCCGACGGGCTGTCCTTGACCATGACCCGCTGAAACACGTCGTGATCGAACCCGCAGCCGACCAGCAGTTGGGGCAACTGCGGGTGCCGCCCAAAGCTATCGATGGTCCAACTGCAGCGGACCTCGACCCCCAGTTCGCGACGGCAATACTCCTTGCCCCACATCACCTGCCGAATGAACGACTCGCCGGACGGGATGTTCAGGTCGGGCATCACCAGCACACCGCCCACCACCGCCAGCCGTCCCTCGCGGACCATCCGCAGGAAGAACTCCCTCTCTTCCGGATGGGCTTTGAGGAATGGATCGATGTAGCTGACCTGGTCGATCAGGAACCGGAACCGCGGTTCGGCCCTCAACAGCCGCAGCGCGTCGACCAGAATCGAGATGCCGATCTCAATCGTCTTCTCGCGAGTAAGGAATACTTCCGCATCGTAGTGGGTGTGGGGGACGATCCAGACCTTGTGCCGCATGCTCTGATCTCCAAGATAGAGGCAACGCCAATCGGTTGACGGCTTCGCGTCACTTTTGCCCCCGCAGATCGGTGATGTCCGGGCCATCTTCGGGCTCGACGGTCGCGTGCAGGGCGAGCCAGTGGGCCGCCAGGCCCCCCTCGATGTACGGCGCGATAGTCCGCGTGGTCCAGGCGGGCTGGTCGCGGACGAAGTCCAGGTCATAGACCGCCAGCGTCACCCCGTATTCGGCGCCCGCTCCAACCGCCGCATCGGGATTCGAGTTGTAGGTGATCGGCGGCCACGGCCGCCACGTCCGACCCGCATCGTCGCTGGCCAACGCCCGCCCTCTGCCCCAGACCAGGACCGGTTCGCCGTCCGGGCCGGTGTGAAAGACGGGGATGGAAACCTGTCTGCCCCATTGTTTGAAGAAGTCCGGGTAGCTTCCGGTCAGTTCCACTCGAAACTTGGCGCTGTCCCATGACGGTTCAACCATCGAAAGAACCTTTCCTGCGCAATGGCAGTCGGATCGGAACGATCCTGCACCCTCACGAACTACCGCTGCGGGGCTTCCGTCTCCCACGTCATTGTAAGCTCTTCCGAATGATTACGCCACATCTGCAAAGCGTGTGCGGCTACGGTGCGTCTACTGTGACGAAGCATCGGGCGCCGAACATGCCTTTGGCCTCCAGCGTAACCAGATGCGTTCCCGGCTCAACGTCCTTGCCCAGCCGCAGGCGCGCCGGCCCGGGAATGGTGATGGTCTGATCGAGTTTCAGGCTTGGGGCCTTCAGGTCGGCCCGGATCCGACGAGAGGATTGCCCGCCAATCAGCGTGACGTTCAGTTCGAGCTCGCCGCCCGGAACACACGAATTGGGCGCATCCAGACACGCCAGCGGCTCATCGCGATCGTACATGACGACCAGAACAAACCAGTTGCAGTCGATCGCGAAGCGGTCGCCTTTCGGACGGATCTCCCGAACCGCCCGGTTCACGATATCGATCAGGTACACCCGCTTGGGTTGGCGCGGCATCTTCTCCAGTTGCACATCGAAGCTGACGCGGTCCCGTTTGATGTCGATGTTTGAGTTCTTCTCGACGTGTCCGCTCCGGCGGCCCTTGGGGTACTGATACCGCGCGCCGACCACCACGTCCATGCCCTTGCCGCTAAACCGTCGACAGGCGACATCGGCCCGGCTGGACCGCGGATTGTCGTGCGCAGCGTCGCCCCATCGCAGCACGTCGGCGACCGGAAAACGCGCGACTCGCCATTTCTGCTCCAGGCCGACCAGAGCCTGCGGATCGTTCCAATACAACGACCCGCCCGGATACCCAGCCAGCGACGCCGACACCGGACCGTGCGGGCAATGCATGATCACATGATACTCCGGCAACGCCACCCGCATCGGACAGACATCGCGGGTGATCGCCACCGGCGCGTCGTTGAAAAACTGCGTCAGCGCGCCGTGAAAATGCTGACGGAAAAAATCCACCGGCAGTTCGGTGGTCAGCAGGCACTCGGGATTGACCTTGCGCACCGCCTTGGCCACTTTCTCCAGCAGTTGGCAAAGCCACTTGTTGTAGTCGAACGGGCTCTCGTGCCGGTGCTTGGGGTTGTAGCACGGGAAAAAGTACGCGCCCAGCGAATCGAGTCGTATCCCGTCGGCCCCGGTCCGCCGGACCAGTTCGGCGCACGTCCTCGCCAAGTGGTCCTGCCAGCCGGCAGCGCCGGGACACATGTGGACGTGGTGGTACTGCGTGTACACGCCGCAGTTGCTCCCGTCCTGATTCATCACCGCCCAATCGTGGGCCCGCCCGTCACGGGCGATCTCAGCGTCGTCGCTGACGATGTAGCCCTCGATGTACAGCGTGAAGCGCGAACCGAGCCGCTGCATCCCGCGCACGCCCGCACGCATCGCCCGCACGCCGCCGAGATCCTCGCGCACCACGTTGTCGCCGTCGGTGTGGGTGAAACGCATGCCGGAGGCCTTCGGCCCCATGCCCGACCGGCTGAAAAACGCAAGTTCATACACGTCAGCCGGCTCGCCGAGGACCATCGCGGGCAGCTCAGCGAAGCTCGACGCGCGGTAGGCCACCGTCCGGATCGCCTCCTCCGGCAAACCTCCCATCTCCTGGCCCCGCCTCAGCATCCACCGGCCGCGGTGCGAGTCCACGTCGGCGACCCACGCGGGCGCCTCAGCCAGCTTGAAGTGCTTCCGGAACCACCGGTGGTATTCCACCGCCGCGGGCTTCCAGTCGCCGCTGTAGACAAGAAGCCGAACCGGCGGAAACGCCATCGTCTGGCCCGGCTGCAGAATCACCGGCGGAAAGTAGCGGACCTGGACCGATGGCTTTTCATAGATGATCTCCTTGTTGCGGAGTTCCGCGTCCTCGACGATGAAGGCTAAGGCGTCCTTGCTCTGCTCATCAAACACACAGCCCCACTGCATGCTCATCTGGCTGCCCTGCCCGTAAATCCCGCCCCGCTCCTTGCCCGCCGTCCACAGCGGCCGGACGTAACCGGCTTCGTCATTGACCACCATCAGGTTCTTACGCCCCTCGCCAAGCCGAATCCCGCCGATAAACGGAAACACCGCCATCATCGGACACGGCTGATCCGAGACGTTCTTGACCTTCAGCTTCCACCGCGACGAGTTGCCCGCCAGCGAAACGCTCAACTCCGCCTGCCACGGACCCTGCCGGTAGATGAGCGAAAGGCCGTTGCCTTTCTTCCCGATCGTCACCGCCTCAGCCGAAATTGGCGAAAACACCTTGCTCGCCAACTCCGCCGGGTCGGGCAGCGGCTCCGGCCCGTTCGGAATGCCGGGAAACCCGAACGTCCGGTGAAAGTCGTAATAGACCGCGAAGGGATTCCCCGGCCCCTTTGCTTGGACCAGGCACGAGTTGCCGGTGGCCAGGTTGCGGATATCGGCCAGAGCTCCGGTCCTGGAATCAAACGACAACGCGACGTGCTTGTTCGATAGCGTTTCCACGCGATTGAGCCTCCGGACTATGGTTTTTGTTAACCAATGTATTGATTTTGACAACAATGTCAAGTACATTACCCTCAAGAGCCGAACCGGCCGCTGAAAGGCGAACCGAATGTCGTTGACGCGGTACATCGAGCAGGACCTTAAACACCGTATCCACAACGGGTTGGACCTGCCCTGCCGACTCACCCTACAGGGTCTCTCAGCCCACTACCGGGTCAGCCCGACCCCGGTCCGCCAGGCCGTCGGGCGGCTGATCGACGACGGTTACCTCAAAAAAACGGGCAAAGGCGGACGTCTGACGGTCGGACAGGGCAGGACAACCGCGGCTACACCCCCGCCCGCCGAACCGCCGCCGCGACCGGCCAGTCAATATCAGCACGTCGCCGACGACCTGGTCGGCCTGAGCTTTCTCGGCCGCGAGACGTTCCTCCGCGAACAGCACGCAGCCGCCCGATACGGCATCAGCCGAACCGCCATGCGACAGATCTTCGAACGCCTCGCCGGCCTGGGAATCCTCGAACACGTGCCACGCCGCGGCTGGCGGCTTCGGCCGTTCCGGTTCGAATACCTCGTGATGTTCACCGAGGTCCGCCAGGTGATGGAACGCGAGGCCCTGCGGCTGGCGCGGACCCGTCTGGTCGAGCAGGACCTGCGAACGATCATCGACCGCAACGTCCCAGCCGCCTCGGAAACCGATACGCCCCAAACCGACAACTCGCTGCACGAGTACCTCATCGTCAAATCCGGCAACCTGTTCATCAAGGACTTCTTCGACCGCTACCGGCGGTACTACGACGTGTTGCACCGCTGGGAGGAACGGGATGGCCAAGCTCTCGCCCAGAGCGTCCGCCAGCACCGCCGGATCGCCAAGGCCTTGATCCGGCGAGACTGGCCAAAGGCGCAAGACGCCCTGATCGAGCACATCCGTCACAGCCAGGCCGGCATCGACCGGCTCTTTGAAGGCGACCGGCCCAACGCACAACTCTTCGGCAGTGAGTTCCGGCAATTCATCATTGAACAACTCGAAGCGAGGTAACGGCGATGCTGGTGTTCAAATGCTCCCACGACAATGACCTGTACCGCATCGTCTCGGCTGACGACAAAATGTGCCTCCGATGCGACGATGCAGCCGAGGCCATCGATCGGGCCGCGGATCGATCAGCCGTGCTGGTCCTCGCCGACGGGTATCCGGAGGCGACGACCGATTTCCCGCTGGAGGCGTGGGAGAAGGTCCGCACCAGGAACCTTCGCCTGTACATCGAATACCCGACCGCAATTCCCGATCTGGAGCTGGGCCGCCCGACGTTGCTGGCCACCGGCCCGTACGGCTCGATCATCGAACGGATCGTGACCGCCTCCGACGCCTTCGCCCCGGAGTTGGAGCGGCTCAGCATCCTGGGCTCATGGAATACTCATTACCTTCCGACGACGTGCGCCGATCCGCACCTGGTGCTGGCCCAGGTCGCGGGCTTCGATAAGGCGGTACTCGGTCTGCCGCCCGCGACGCATCCGCTGCTCTTCGAGCTTCCATTCGGCTGCGTGCTGGTGGCTGCGACCAAGCTGAGCAATTTCATCGCCGCGCGATACGCGCCACAGGCGGCCTGGCGGGCGGTGTGGCGGATGATCCTGGGTTGGCTCGAGCCGGATCGCCGCTGGCGGCTGGAGTGGGACCCGCTGGTGCGCCCGAGCTACCGCCGCGACGACCCGCTGCCGGACCAGGCGCAGATGCACGCGCTGTCACGGGCCTGCCGGTGGATCGTCGAGTCGAAGCTGCTGGTGCATCCGTCGGACGAACGCCATCTCGAGCCGCTGAGCAAAGTTCCGCAGCCGCTGCCCGAAGATTGGAGCGTCGGCGACGGCTCGCGCGGCATGCTGGAAAGCTACTCGTCCAAACGGATCGAACTCGACGGCCGCCAGCCCGTGGGCGGCGACGTTCGGGCCGACAGCGTCTGTCAGGTGGCCGCGGTGGCGGCGTTCGGAGCACGCCTCTTCGAGAACCGGACCTACGCCCGGATCGCCCGCAACCTGCTGGACTTCACCTATTTCAACTCAACCATGTTCGAGAATCGCGCGCCGGACGATCCGCTCCACGGTCTGGTCCGCTGGAACCAGCAGCCGAACGGCCTGTACTGGAGCGACGACAACGCGCGGGTGATCCTCGGTTCGATCGCCGCCGCCGTCCTGCTCGACAGCGACCGGTGGGACGACGCGATCCTCGTCGCGATCCTGGCCAATTTTCGCACCACCGGCCGGCGCGGTTTCCGGCCCAACAAGTGCCTTGAGGGCGACGAGGTCCGCCGGCTCGGCTGGCGGCACTTCTGGGACTTCGACGGCGTCGATGTCTACGCCCACTTCCACGCGATGATCTGGAGTACGTTCCTGTGGCTCTACGGCAAAACCGGTTTTGCCCCGCTGCTCGAGCGGGCCCGCGCCGGATTGGCTGAGATGATGACCGCCGGTCCGAGCGCGTGGAAGTCCGAGGGTGGGCGGCTCGAATCGGATTACGCCCACCTGCTGCTGCCCTTGGCCTGGCTGGTGCGCGTCGATGACCGCGAGTTGCACCGCCGCTGGCTGGACCAGGTCGCGCGATTCCTGATCGACCATCAGGACCCTTGCGGCGCGATCGGCCAGGTGGTCACAGCCCAGGAGTCCACCGAGATCCGGCCCGAAGATCGGCGGATTATCGATCATCCGCTTGCCGCCAACGAACTGTACGGCCAGGAAGAGGTGCCCATCGTCTATCAGACCGGCGATCCGGGAACCGACCTGCTCTATTCCGTGAATTTCGCCTTCGCGGGCATGCACGAAGCGGCGAAGGCGACCGGCAATCGCCGCTACAACGCCTCCGCGGATCGGATGGCCGACTTCCTGGTCCGCATCCAGACGGCCGGCGAGGCCCGGCCCGAACTGGCTGGGACGTGGTACCGCGGATTCGACTTTCGTCGCTGGGATTTCTGGGGCAGCGACGGCGACTGGGGCTATGGCGTGCTGACCACGCAGACCGGCTGGACCCACAGCCTGATCGCCTCGACCTTCGCCCTCCGGCAAATGAACACCAGCCTGTGGGACCTCACGAAAAACAGCACGGTCGGGGGACAGTTCAACGCTTGTCGGGAGCGGATGATACCGGATGACGTGCTCTGATGGGAAAGCAAATGGGTCGCCTACTTCGAGCCAGGAAAGTGCTTGCTGATCTTGCCTCCCGTGATACAGTCCCCAAAAGCCGACTGCGGTTGTCGGCCGAATGTTATTCTCGAAATCCTGTAATACCAAGTTTGAGCCAGAAGGAGATATCAGGCAAATGACTCGAAGCCCTCATGACAAACAGACAGCCCGGCGTCGATTGGTTGATGTGCGGACCGTGGCGGATGCCATATCGACAAGCCAGGTCAATCGCCTGGCCAAACCAAATGCCAAGCAGTTGGCCTTTCAAGATCTTGAACTTGGACTATTCATCCATTTTGGGATGAACACGTTTACCGGCGAGGGCACCGGAGGCAAGGGCGATGCTCCCCCATGCACGTTCGACCCCACCGCCCTGGACTGTGACAACTGGATGGAGGTGGCGACGGCGATGGGTGCGAAGTTCGCGGTGCTTACGTCGCGGCATGAGGAGGGATTCTGTCTGTGGCCAACGGAAACCACAAATTACTCTGTCAAGCACTCCGCCTACAAGGATGGCCGCGGGGATGTGGTTCGCGAATTCGTGGATGCATGTCGCAGGCATGATATCAAGCCGTGCTTGTACCACTCTTCCTACATGGATGCGCATCACATATTCAAGGAAGGCGACCCGATCAAGTGGCACAAGGAGTGGTTCCATTCAACCAGAAAGCGTTTGTCTGAACCAGGAGCCGCAGAACGATTTACACAGATGCAGGTTGCTCAGATTCGCGAGTTGCTGAGCCGGTATGGCGACATTACTTACCTGTGGCTGGATCATGTGGGAGAAACTCAGGGGATTCTGGACGGCGATGCGATCGACACATTCTGGACTGCCATCATTGAGGAGGCCCGCCGTCTGCAGCCGGATTGTCTGCTGCTGAAGGCGGACGTGGGCCTTTCATGCGAAGAGGAAGCACAGGGGTTTGTTCACGCGGGACGAGCAGCCTATCCTCTATGGTACGGATCCCAGAAGGAAGACACGGCGATAGGCCAAGGCGACCCAATTCCCGATCCCGAGGGAGGAGATCAGTTCATCGTCTGGGAATCCAACACGATCTTCAGTGGGGGATGGTTCTGGAATGGTCCCAACGTGAAACCGGTGGATGAGATGATTGAACACTATTACGCTACCGTCGGCCGAGGGGCGACGTTCCTTCCCAATTTTGCTCCCGACCGGCGCGGCCTGATGACGGAGAAAGTCCTTGCCCATGCTCGGGCCTTTGGTGATCGGGTGCGAAGCTTCAACATCAACAATGCGATTGCCGAAACAGCCGGAACCGGGCCGTCGCTTGAACTGAAACTGCCTTCTGTGCGCGCGGTGGACCATGTTGTGACGATGGAAGATCTTCGCGAAGGTCAGAAGATTGCATCCTATACGATCGAGGCGCGACGAGAAGACGGAGCGTGGGTCGAGGTGGCGAGCGGTCAGAGTGTCGGACACAAGCGGATCGACCGTTTTCCAGCGATCAGGGCTGATGCGATGCGGTTCACGTGCAGGCGATCGTTCGCCGACCCGGTCAATATTCGTAGCTTTGCCGCTCTCGCCCTGGACATATGAGATCATACTCGGGAGAGACAATTCCATTGAACTCCAGACGTGAATTCACCGTTCACTTCTATCCCTTTAGCGGTCATCCGAACAGCGACACGTGCTGGTCATTGTCCGCCGGTCCTGAGGGAAGAATCTACGCGGCGGCTTGTTCGGAGACGACGCCGGGCGAGCGGGTGGTGATCTATCGGTACGACGATCAAGACAACTCGCTGGAGCGCCTCTTCGACATGGACACGGTGGTGGACGATCCGCGCGACTCCGGCCGGGCCACCCAATGCAAAATCCACTACAGCTTCGTCCCGTCCCTCTCGGACCAGCGGCTCTATATGGCCACGCACCTCTCCGGACCGCCCGCCGGCGAGAGCTTTTACAACCCGTGGCTGAGCTGGCACGATCCGAAACGCTGCTTTCGCGGCAGCGCCCTGGTCGCCTACGACGTCAAGACCGACCAGGTCCTCTGGTGGGACACCCTGTTCCCCAAAGAAGGCTGCCGCTGCCTCCTGCACGACGAGGACGCCGGCCTCCTCTACGCCCTGAGCTACCCGCGCGACCACCTCTTCGTCTACGATCTCAAGAAGCGAACGGCCCGCGACCTCGGCCGGATCGGCTCGATCAACGCGCAGGTCCTGTTCCTCGATGCCTGGCATCGCGTCTGGACCTCCGACGACTACGGCCATCTGGTCCGCTACGATCCGCGACTCGACCGCATGGACGTCTCGCCGTACGTCCTGCCGCACCTGGCCGGCCCGCAGACCGGATGGCACAGCGTGCTCTACGACGCCGCCGCCGATCCAGCCAACGGATGCATCTACGCCGTTCCCTGGAGCGGCTTTCCGCGGCTGTTTCGGATCTGGCCGCTGGACGGTCCCTTCGGCCGCGTCGAAGACCTCGGCCCGGTGACCCAGGAGTACGATCGCACCCAGCCGGTCAATACCTACATCGACCACGCTGGCGGCCTCGTCGTCACGCCGGACGGCTTCCTCTACTACGTCGCCTCGCGCTGGCCGAAACCGATGGGCGCCAACCCCTACGAAGACCCGATGGAAGGACTGGTCTGGCGGCTGAACGCGCAAACGCTCGAACGCAAACTCGTGGCGATCCTCAAACGACCCGACGGCCAAGCCGCCCAGTACGTCTCGCGCGGCGCGGTCGACCGCAACGGCAACCTGTTCTTCGGCCATCTCAACGTGCTCCGCTCCGCCTGGCCGGCCGGCGTCTTTCGAGTCCAACTGCCCGAAGCGCACCGCCGCAAACCGCAAGCCGACTCTTTGCGAATGTGGGGCTAAAGCCA
>JAAYCJ010000278.1 GCA_012729815.1 Phycisphaerae bacterium
AAAAAAGGTAAAGAGAAACTACCATGAACGACGATACCAAGACACAGATTGACAAGTTAACCTAAATTACCCAAACCAACAGACAGGCGATAAGGAGACGGTGATGCGGCTTGAGATGATCCTTCCGAAGTATGTTGACTCCCTTCTTGAAGGCAACCGCAACGGGGCCCGCGAGATGGTGCGTAAGGCGATCTGCACCGGCGTGAAGGCTGAGCAGATATACAAGGAACTGCTGGTGCCGGCGATGACGCGGGTTCAGCAGCTTTACCGGGAGGACAAGATCACCACGCTGGTCGAGCACATGGCCTCGCGGATCAACCGCTTCATCACCGATCAGGTCCAGGCCCAGCTGATGCCGAGCGAGCCGAACGGCCGCACCGCCGTGGTCGTTTGTGCCGAGACACAGTGCGAGGAACTCGGCGGTCAGGTGTGTGCCGACGTGCTGGAGGCCAGCGGCTGGCAGACGCTCTTCCTGGGCGGCGGCGTTCCCGAGGATGAACTGGTGGGTCTGGTGGGCAAAATGCGGCCGGAACTGCTGGTGGTCTACGGCAGCAGCCCTTCGGGCGTGCCGCAGATCCGCGAGACGATCATCCGGATCCGCGACATCGGGGCCTCGCCGACCATGAACGTGATCGCAACCGGCGGGATCTTCGATCGGGTCGAGGGCCTCTGGAAGGAAATCCAGGCCGATTTGTACGCCTCGGACCCGGTCGCGGTGGCGGAAGTGGCTGAGGAGGCTCCGCAGCGGATGCATCTGCCGCGCGACCCAATGGCCCCGAAGCGTCGCCGCAAGCTGGTGGGCGCGGCCTCTGCTCTGAATTGAGCATCGTCAACCGATTTACCGTAGTGCCACATGCCGAAGCCAGGGAGGGCCTGAGTTGTAGTAAACTCGGCACGGATGCCGGGTGAGCACGGATGCCAGTGGCGAAACTTTCCCGGCCTGGCTGGACGGATCCAGCCAGGCCCGGGCCGTTTTGGTCAAGGGCGGCGATTGGCCGCATGTATTCCCCACCCACCGCGATCACACTGTCAGTCTCCTTTTCCATGACGGCAACCCCACTTTCGCCCATGCTGAACGCAGTTGAACCGGGGGGGCCGGATGGGTAGGATTGTGGCTCATGCGGCAGGTGACGGTGAAAGCATGACGGTGGTTCGACTGGCCCGGAACGGCTTGGTGGTATTGATGGGACCGGCGGGAAGCGGCAAGAGCTTCTTCGCCCGCCGGTTCTTTCGCCGGTCGCAGGCCGTCAGTTCGGATCGCTGCCGCGAGATGATTATCGACGATCCGCGGGTCCAGCGGGTCTCGGGTGACGCGTTCGAGTTGTTCTACACGATTGTCGAGATGCGGGCCAAGTACGGACGGCTGACCGTGGCGGACGCGACGCACCTGGCGGCTGAGTACCGAGCGCGCCACCTGAAGATCGCGGAACGGTACAGCCGGCCGGTGTACCTGATCGTGTTCGAGGCGCCGCTGGAGACGTGTCTCGAACGCAATCGCGGTCGCCGGCGGCGGGTTGAAGAGGAAGTTATCCGTACGCAGTACGCGAAATTCGAGAATCAACGGGACGTGATCGAGGCGGAGAAGAGCCGGTATACCGAGCGGTTCGTGATCCGGCCGGGCGAACTGGAACGAACCACGGTGGAGCGGTTCTGACAGGTAAGGGCAAACGATGGAATACGCAGGACGATACCCTATTTTCGATTCGCGGCGGATCAGCACGTATCCGGTCTCGCAGCGGCAGAACAAGGTGCAACTGGCGGATCTGTCGCGGCCGGACGCGGTGATGGCAGCGCACTATGACGTGTGCGAACAGGCGGAGAATATCGCAGCCCTGGCCGAGGCGATGGTGGCGGCGCGGCGTGCCGGTCGGGCGGTGATGTGGCTGACCGGGGCGCATCTGGTCAAGAACGGGATGGGGCCGCTGGTGGCGGACCTGGTGCGGCGCGGGCTGTTGACGCTGGCGGCGACCAACGGGGCGGGCGTGATCCACGACTTTGAGTTGGCTTTGTTCGGCGCGACCAGCGAATACGTGCCCAACGCCCTGCCGGAAGGCAAGTTCGGCATGGCGTACGAGCTTTCGTACATCAACGCTGCGCTGGCAGAGGCGGACGAGCGGAAGCTTGGCTACGGGGAAGGGGTCGGTCGGATGATCTGCGACGCGGAGTTTCGCCAGGCGGCGGCGAAGCGTCTTGGCCTCAATTCGCCCATTCGTTTTCAGCATCCGGAGGTCTCGATTCTGGCCGCCTGCTACGAGACGGGCACGCCGCTGACCGTGCACGTGGGGATCGGGACGGACGTGATCGACCAGCACGCGAACTTCGACGGCCGGGCCAAGGGCGGATGCTCGGGCCGCGACTTTCTGATTTTCACGCAACAGACGCCCGACCTGGGCGAGGGCGGCGTGTTTTTGAACGTCGGCTGCGCGGTGACCGGGCCGGAGGTGCTGCTCAAGGCGGTCTCGGTGGTCGGCAGCACGGGCCAGCCGCCGTACGGCCTGATCACCGCCGACCTCGATTTGAAGGACTACCGCCACGAGGCGATGACCGACGAATCCAGCGCCAACTACTACTATCGCCATCACAAGAGCGTGGTGACCCGGATTCCCGAGGCGTTCAGCGGCCGCGGGTTCTATATCCGCGGCGACCAGCGTCGGACCGTCCCGCGTCTCTACCAGGAAATCATTCGACGAGCCTGAGAAGGGGCAATGTATGCAGGAATCGCGTCTTCGGGAAATCCTCGGCCACATGAGCAACGTCAGGATCGGCGTCATCGGCGACTTCTGCATCGACGCCTACTGGCGGTTTGACGAGAACGAAGTGGAACTGTCGGTGGAGACGGGTAAGCCGACCCACGCCATCGCGAAGCAGTACTATTCGCTGGGCGGAGCGGGCAACGTGGCCAAGAACCTGGCGGATCTGGGAGTCGGGCAGGTCTGGGCGTTCTGCGTGACCGGCCCCGACGTCTTCGGCCAGGCGATGCTGAACCTGATGCGAACCAACGGCGTCCGGACGGACGACGCGGTGGTGCAGGAGAGGGACTGGGACACCAACGTCTACGCCAAACCGCACGTCGGGCCCGAGGAGCAGGAGCGGATCGACTTCGGGCGGTTCAACCGGATCGCGTCAGCCACCGTCGACCGGCTGCTGGCGAATTTGGAAAAGCGTCTGCCCGAATTGGACGGCCTGATCGTCAACCAGCAGCTCGCGCGCGGGCTGCACAGCGAGGCGATGATCGAGCGGCTTGGCGGGTTGCTCAAGCGATTCGGCGAGAAGGTGATCCTGCTGGACGCGAGGGACGTGCTTGGGCGATACGACGGGGTGATACTCAAGATCAATGCGGGCGAGGCGGCAAGGCTGTGCGGCCAGCCGATCGAGATACAGGACCGGCTGCCCATGGACACGCTGGTGGACTTCGCCCGGCAGATTCACAGCCGCACTAATCGCGAGGTGATCATCACGCAGTCCGAGCGCGGCATCGTCGCGTTCGACGGCAAGGAGGTCAGCCAGGTGCCCGGAATCCTGATTCTGGGCGAGATCGATCCGTGCGGAGCGGGCGATACGACGGCGGCGGCGGTGACCGGAGCTCTGGCGGCCGGAACGACGCTGCGTGAGGCGATCGAGTTGGGCAACATGGCCGCAGCGGTGGTCTGCCAGAAGCTGATGACCACCGGCACGGCGTCGCCCGAGGAGATCACAGCCCTGGTCCGCGACTGCGATCACGTCTACCGGGTGGAACTGGCTGAGGACGTGCGGCGTTCGCGGTACTGGGAAGACAGCGAGATCGAGGTGGCCAACCCGCAGGTGGAGTTGGGCCAGATACGACACGCGATCTTTGACCATGACGGCACCATCTCGACGCTGCGGCAGGGCTGGGAGCAGATCATGGAGCCGGTGATGGTCCGCTCGATCCTCGGGCCGCAGTACCTCGAGGCGCCGGAGGAGCTGTACCACCGCGTGCTCGAGCAGGTCCGCGACTACATCGACCAGTCGACCGGAATTGAGACGATCGTGCAGATGGAGACGCTGGTCGAGATGGTGCGGAAGTTCGGATTGGTGCCGGCCGACCAGGTGCTCGACGCGATGGGCTATAAGGCGATTTACAACCAGGCACTGCTGGACATGGTCAACGCGCGGCTGGCCAAGCTCGAACGGGGCGAGTTGGACCCGGGCGACTATACGATCAAGGGGGCGGTGTGCTTTTTGCGGGCGCTGGCGGGTCGAGGGGTCAAGCTGTACCTGGCCAGCGGCACCGATCACGACAACGTGGTCCACGAAGCGGGGACGCTGGGCTACGCGGATCTGTTTGAGGGCCGGATCTACGGCTGGGCCGGACAGGGAACCGGGTCGGCCAAAAAGATGGTGATCGAGCGGATCATCCGCGAGCACAACCTCAAGGGCGCACAACTCGCGTGCATCGGCGACGGGCCGGTGGAACTGCGGCTGTGCAAACGGGTGGACGGGGTGGCGGTGGGCGTGGCTTCGGACGAGGTCCGACGTTACGGGCTCAGCGCGGTCAAGCGGAATCGGCTTATCAAGGCGGGGGCCGATCTGCTGACCGGCGACTTCTCGCAGTACGCCCGGCTGGAGGCGCTGCTGTTCGAGCAGCATACGATTGGGGCCGATCGCCTGCGTCTGGCCGAGTGACCGGAAGGGCAAAAAAAAGAGCGATCCCGTTGGCCTGAGGTACCTGACCCAATCCTTTGGAACCGCAAGGCGCAACGGCCGTCAGGCCGCTGCCGTTTGCCCGGTACCTGCGCCAACCGGATCGCTCCCGGTTCGGACACCAACCAGCCGTGGCAACTTCCGATCAATGCCGGTCGGTGCTCACCCGCGCGGCCGAGACCGCGCTCCGCACTCGTGCCTCCCTGCACCAGGCAATCCATCCGTGTATTGTGGCTGTCAGTCCTCCTGATCAAAGAGCCGCTTCTGACCCGGTTGGTCCTTGCCGTGGCGTTCCATGACCTGCCGGGCCTCGTCGATGAACTCGCCGACGTCGCGAAATTCGCGGTAAACGCTGGCGAACCGGACGTAGGCGACCTCATCGAGCGTCCGCAAGCCTTCCGCCGCCCGCTGTCCGATGAAGCGGGAGGGAACCTCGCGGTCGAATTCGGAGAACAATTGCTCTTCCAGTTTGTCAACGAGCGATTCGAGCTGCTTTTCGCTCACCGGTCTCTTGTAGCACGCCTTCTGGAGGCCGACCAGGATCCGGCTTCGGTCATAGGGGACTCGTGAACCATCCTTCTTGACCACCACCAGGCGAACGGCGGCTTCGGCTTTTTCGTAGGTCGTGAACCGCTTGCCGCATTCCTGGCACTGACGGCGACGACGGATTACCGCCCCACCGTCCGTCTCGCGGGAGTCGATGACCCTCGCATTGTTGACCTTGCAGAACGGACATTGCATCGGCGATTCTGATCTGCAACGGACACCCGACCGGTCTGAGCATCACTACATGTGCTACTCTGGTAGGGATTAAACCACTAGATATTGAGTGCGTCAAGAAAAACATTAATCCTTTTCGCACAAAAAGTGAAAAAAGTTAAAAAAGGCAGATCGGGAAGCTAAGATGGATTTGCGAACGCAGGAAATCGGCACCGATCGATGCGGGAGAACAGCCATGACCTCTCGACAGCGCGTGATGGCGGCGTTGAATCATCGGGAACCCGATCGGGTGGCGGTCGATCTGGGAGCGATGCGATCGACGGGAATCCAGGCCGTCGCCTACAACCGCCTGAAGGCGTATCTTGGCCAGGCGGGCGGACAGACCCGCGTCTACGATCTGATCCAACAGTTGGCCGAGCCGGAGGCGTGGGCCCTGGAGCGGTTCGGGATCGACGCGATGGACGTCGGCTGGGATTGGCCGGGCGAGGTGTGGAAGGACTGGGCGCTGCCGGACGGTTCGATCGGCCAGGTGCCCGGGTGGTTCAACCTGGTCCGGCCGACGGGTCCGTGGCAGATCACGGCCGATGACGGCACGCTGATCGCCGAGATGCCGGAAGGCTGCTTCTACTTCACACAGAAGCACTGGCCGCTGGAGCGGAACGGGATAACCGATGAGAACCTGCGGCGGCTGCCGGAACTGATGCCCAAGGTCATGTGGGCGGTTCCTTCGCCGATCTGGAAAGAAGGGCTGAGCGACGCCAATCTCGACGCGATCGCCCGACGCGCCCGGCACTTGCACGAGACGACCGATCGGGCGTTGATGATCGGGTTTGGCGGCAACCTCTTTGAGTGGGGCACGTTTCTGCTGGGGCTGGCGCGGTTCCTCGAAGACCTGATGCTGGAGCGGGCGAAGGTCGAACGGCTGCTGGATCGGCTGGTGGAGATTCACCTGTCGAATCTCGATCGGCTCCTGCCGCGAATCGCCGGCACGGTGGACATCATCCAACTCGGCGACGACCTGGGCACCGAGTCCGGGCCGTTCTTCTCGCCGCAGATCTACCGCGAGGTGTTTCGGCCTCGCCACGCGACGATCATCAACCACATCAAGAAGCACAGCGGCCTGAAGGTCTTCCTGCACAGTTGCGGGTCGATCTACAAGCTGCTGCCGGATCTGATCGAGGCGGGTTTCGAGGTGGTCAACCCCGTGCAGACCTCAGCGGCGGACATGGACCCGGTGCGTCTGAAGCGCGAGTTCGGGCGCGAGATCGCCTTCTGGGGCGGCGGCTGCGATACGCAGCGTGTGTTGCCCAGAGGCACACCGCAGCAGGTCTACGACGACGTGAAGCGGCGGGTCGAGATTCTGGCTCCCGGCGGCGGCTTTGTCTTCACGCAGGTTCACAACATCCTGGCCGAGGTTCCGCCGGCCAACGTCGAGGCGATGTTCAAGGCCCTGGATGACCTGCGCGGCCGCTGAGCCGCTGCGATCTACGGTTTGCGGGTCACCCGCGGATACTTGGCCTTCGCCTCGGGCTCGACGATCTTCTCGAACTTGACCTTGAATTCGAGCCAGTCGCCGAAGTCGTAGACGTACTTGATCGTATCCGCCGGCTCGATGGCCAGTTCGGCTATCTTCAGGTTCGCTCCCGGTCCGCCGCCCAGCGGGTCGATGTGCCCGTAGCCGCGGCTCTTTCGCGTGAAGCCTTCGTAGAATTCGCTGAGGTGATCGGAAGCATCCAGCCGCATCGTCTCGCGGATCGCCAGGTCGAGCTCGGCCAATTCGTTGCCGCCCAAAACCTCGATACGGCACCAGCGTTTGCCCTGCCAGACCTTGAACACGAACACCTGGTTCATGCGGGAGCGGGCTTGCCGCTTGCTCAGCAGCGGAGGCGCCTCGGGCTCCAGCATATTGGCCAGGGTCTCGGCCATCTCACCGAGGGTAGCGTCAAGTTCGTCGGCGTCCGCTTCCTCCTCAGGAGACTCGCAGGCCTCCATCAACCAGTCGTCGTCCTCGTCCAGAACCGGCTCCTTCAGTTCGTGCAGGCCGGGCCAAAACTTCGGGACCACGCGTTCGACGGCTGCGGCCCGTATCGCCCCGTCCTCGACGTCCCGCATCAGTTCCGCCACGACAAACCATCCCGGTTTGAGCAGCCCGGCCAGCGTGGGCGGGACCCAGATCGGAAAGACGGCGCCGGCCTCCGCGCTGAGGCCTTCGAGAAAGACCGTCGGACCGTCCATCTTTCGGACCGTAAAGTAAGACTCCTCCACGACTTCCTCGAAGTCGTCCCCGTCCCCCTCGTGTTCATCCGCCTCCTCATCCTCGTAGAGAAGGTCGTCGTCGGCTTCCTCTTCCTCGAACTCCTCAGCCAGCAGGTCCTCGGCATCGATCACCGTGCCGTCCTCGCGGTGGACCCGCAGGTCGATCATCGCCTGATCATCCTCCTCGACCGGCTCGAGTTCCGCAGCCTCATCCCAAGCCGCGAGTTCCTCTTCCGCCGCCCGGCGGATCAGGTCGCGCTGCCTGTCCTCAAGGAAAGACTTCTTGAGCACCGTATCGAGGATGCCCAGATCCAGCAGGGAAGGCAGTTCGTAGCCGGCCAGAGACCAGAAACTCAGGAGGCACGCCGCATCGTAGGCCTGCTGGAACTCCGGCAGGATCCGGTCGATCGCGGCCAGGTACGCTTCCTGTTGGGACTCGGTCCAAAGCCCCCGGCCGCAAAGCCACGCGCCGAATTCGCGCAGCACGGGATCGACCCTCGCCGCCTGGGCAGGCAGCAGCACTTCGTTTCTCGGGAAGTGTCCGCCCAGCAGGTCATCGACCCTCTGGGCCAGGACCGACCACGGGTCGGGCGTCAGGCGGCCCTCAGCCCGCTCGGCCCACAGGAACCGGTAGACGCCGTGAACGATCGCCTCGGCGACCTCGCGTTCGGAGCGTTTGCCCTTGCGTTCCGTCAGAAACTCAGAGCAGATCGCTTTGATCTTGTCCATCAGCCACCTCCGCCGGTTGCCACATAGCCGCAGTTCATTGGAAATCCCTCACCCACCAAGTCATAATATGGCCTTGGCGGGCGGGCGTCAACCGCCGTTGTTTGGAGTGCAAGCAAGAGCTGTGGAGATGGAGAGTCAACCGCAAACAGGATCGACCGCGCCTCGACGCCGCTCCCGCGCAGCGGGCCTGGGCCGGCTGGCCCTGCTGACCGCCCTGGCGGTGGCGATGGCGGCGCCGTTCCTGTGGATGGTGATGACCTCGCTGAAGCCCCTTTCGGAGGTCGAGCGAGGGAGTTTCGCCCCGCAGAGCTGGCAGTGGGAAAACTACGCGGTCGTACTGGGATTGCAGCCGCCGCGGACCGGCGCGGGACGGGTCCTGGACCTGGCGTTCGGCAAATGGTACTTCAACAGCCTGCTGGTGGCCGGCTGGGTCACGTTTCTGCAACTGCTGACCAGTTCGATGGCCGGCTACGCCTTCAGCCGCCTGCGGTGGCGGGGACGAGACGCGGTATTCGCCCTCTATATCGCCACCATGATGATTCCTGGAGTGGTGCTGATCGTCCCCAACTACTTCCTGATGGTCAAGCTGCACCTGGTCAACACCTACCTGGGTCTGATCCTGCCCGCGTCGTTTGGAGCGTTCGGCACGTTCCTGATGCGTCAGTACATGCTGTCGCTGCCCCGGAGCCTGGATGAGGCGGCGGCGCTGGACGGGGCGTCGAAGTGGCACGTGTTCGTCGACGTGATCCTGCCCCAGTGCGGGCCCGCGCTGATCACGCTGGCCATTTTCATCTTTCTGGGCAACTATGCCTCGTTCTTCTGGCCACTGATTATGATTAAGGATTCGTGGCTCCAGACTCTCCCGATCGGCATGCTGTATTTCGAGGAGCTTTACGGACGGCAGACCAACCTTTTGATGGCCGCTTCGATGCTCAACGTCGTGCCCCCGATCGTGGTCTTTATTGCCTTGCAGAAGTTTTTGGTCCGTGGTATACAGTTGGGCGCTTTTAGAGGCTGATTGGCGAAGGCAGACCTTCCGAGACGAGGTCTGCCTTTCTGTTGTAATTGGAACTCGAGGTGGAAAAGATGCATGCATCAGAGTTGCTCAAGGAATTCGGCGATCCGTCGGTGGCCTATCGGGCCAAGCCGTTCTGGGCCTGGAACGCGGCCCTGACGGGCGATGAGCTTCGCCGGCAGATCCGGCTGTTCGCGCAGATGGGGATGGGCGGCTACTTCATGCACTCCCGGGTCGGGCTCAATACCGCCTATCTGAGCGACGAGTGGTTCGACCTGGTCAATCAGTGCATCGACGAGGCGGAGAAGACCGGGACGCAGGCGTGGCTCTACGACGAGGACCGCTGGCCGTCCGGGGCGGCGGGCAGCCTCGTCACCCGGGACGAGCGGTATCGAGCCCGGCGTCTGGCGGTTTCGCGCCATGCGCCCGAGGGTTTCGACTGGCCCGCCGATCCGTCGCGGAACTTCGTGTTCGGCGCGGTCTTCGAGGACGAACGGATCGGCTGGTATAAGAAGCTCGAGCAGAAGCCGGACATCACCATTCTGCCGCAGTACGCCGAGGTGCTCAAGTTCTCGATCGAGCTTCAGCCCAACAGTCCGTGGTACAACGGGTATGCCTATCTGGACACGATGAATCCCGAGGCCGTTGCGCGGTTCATGGAGGTAACGCACGAGGCCTATTTGCGACACTGCGGCGAAAAATTCGGCAAGAGTGTGCCCGGATTTTTCACCGACGAGCCGAACTGCGGCGAGCCATGGCGGAACGAAGGTGTGGTCCAGTGGACCGAGGCGCTGCCGCACCGGTTCCAGGAAATGTTCGGCTATGACCTGCTCCAACATCTTCCGGAGCTGTTTTTTGACACAACGGGCGCCGACGAGAGCCGCGCCCGCTATCATTACCATCGCTGCAGGACCCGCCTGTTCGTCGAGTCGTTCGCCAAGCCGATCGGCGAGTGGTGCAGCCGCAACAACCTGTTGTTCACCGGCCACGTCCTCTGCGAAGACCCGCTGAGTCACCAAGTCAGCGCCGTAGGGGCGGCCATGCAGTTCTACCCGTACATGCAGGCCCCCGGAATCGACATCCTGACCCAGTACCGGATCGAGTACCTCGCGGCCAAACAGGTGGCCTCGGTCGCCCGTCAGACCGGCCGCAAGTGGGTGCTCTCGGAGCTCTACGGATGCACCGGCTGGGAGACCACATTCGAGGCGTACAAGCACAGCGGGGACTGGCAGGCGGCTTTGGGCATCACGCTGCGCTGCCCGCACCTTTCGTGGTATTCGATGGCCGGCGAGGCCAAGCGCGACTACCCGGCGTCGATCCATTTCCAGTCGCCCTGGTGGAAACAATTCAAGACGGTCGAGGACTACTTCTCGCGGGTGAACGTGCTCCTGAGCGACGGCGAGGCGGTCTGCGATCTGGCGGTGATCCATCCCATCGAGAGCTACTACCTGTACATGAAGACCTTTGACAGCAAGGAGCCGCGCTTCATGCGGATGGATCAGGACTACCACCAGTTCGCCGCCGGGCTGCTGGGCGCGCACCTGGACTTCGATTTCGCCGACGAGCACCTGCTGACGGAACTGGCGGCCAGTGTCGAGCGCGATCAGGCCGGGCCGCACCTGCAAATCGGGCAGGGCAAATACCGCGCCGTGCTCGTTCCGCCGGTGGCCACGCTGCGGCGGACCACGCTCGATCTGCTGCGGCGGTTCAGCGACGCCGGCGGCAAGGTGGTCTTCGCCGGATCGGCCGCCGGATTCGTCGAGGGCGAGTCGAACGGGGACGTCAAGGCGTTCGCCGAGGGCAAGACCGTCGAGAACAACGCCGATGCGATCGCCGCCTCGCTGCAGGACAAGGTCCGCCGCGTGTCGATCCGCGACGCCGCCGGGCGCGAAGCCGCCGACGTGCTGCACCAGTTCCGCCGGATCGGCGACGACTGGGTGCTGTTCCTGGTCAATACCAACCGCAAGGAAGCCCACGAACAACTGACGGTCCGTCTGCAACTTGACCTGCCGCGCGGCGGGCAGATCCAGCTCTGGGACACCCTGGCCGCCAGGCAGTACAAACTGGCCGGCGAACTGACGTACAAGACCGCGACGTTCAAGATCGACATTCCGCCCAGCGGATCGCGACTGATCGTCGTCTCGAGCCAGCCGAAAGAACTGCCACCGCTGCCGAAGCCTCAGCCGACCGGCAATCAGGTCAAGCTCGATCCGGGCGGATGGAGCTTCCTGCTGGACGACCACAACGTCCTGGTGCTCGACCGGGCCGACGCCAAGGCGGACGTCGGCGACAAGAAGCCGTTCTCGCGAACGCAGATGGAAATCCTGCGGCTGGACAACGAGCTGCGCGACGCCCTGGACCTCTCGCCTCGCGCGGGCCACATGGTTCAGCCGTGGATGACCAAGGACGAGCCGCTGGGCCCGACCGCTCCGCTCAAGCTGGCTTACAAATTCAACGTCAAAACCCTGCCTTCCGGTCCGGTGCTGCTGGCGTTGGAGCAGCCGGAGCGATGGCGGATCGAATTGAACGGCCGGTACGTCACCTCGGACATGGCCAGCGGCTGGTGGGTGGACCCGGCGATCCGGACCATCCGGCTCGATCCGGAGCTGCTTAAGCGCGGGCGGAACGTTCTGACCCTTGAAGGCCAGTTCGACCGCAAAGCCGACCTGGAAATCGTCTACCTGCTCGGGCAATTCGGCGTCGATACCGACGGCAAGAACGTGGCGATCAGCCGCATGCCGTCCAAGCTGGACTTCGGCAAATGGCAGGACCAGTCGCTGCCCTTCTACAGCGGCAACATGATCTACCGCATGCCGTTCGAGCTCGAACCGGCCGAGGGCGCTCGATACATCCTGAGCATTCCGTCGTTCGGGGCCGCGGCCGTCGAAGTCGCGGTCAACACGGCCGAACCGGTCGTGCTGCCCTGGCCGGACTACCGGCTCGATATCACCGAGACGCTCCAGAAGGGCAAGAACGTCATCGACATCAAGCTGCTCGGCTCCCGGCGCAACGCCTTCGGGCCGCTGCACATGGTCAACACCCCCAACTGGATCGGGCCCGGCGAGTTTCAGTACAATCCGGACAATTGGCAGGACGAGTACAATCTGGTGGCCTATGGCCTTTACGAGGCGCCGGTGATCAGCGAGTGCCGATCGGCCTAGAAAACGGCTGGAGGATTGCGGGCCGGACCTTTCGGCAAGTGACGCGTCTAGCCCTTGTTGCGCAGCAGATACTCGCGTTCCATTCGGGCCAGGAACTTGCCGAGGGCCGAGGACTTTTCGCGCATCTGGACCACGTCGGGCCAGCGCAGGAACTGGAAGCCCAGCCGCTTGGCTGAATCCTTGTGGATGTCGCGCATGTGCCGAAGCTCGGCCAGGAAGGTCATCTCGCGGCCGTCCTCCGGCAGGGCAAACGAGAGAAAGTACTTCCTGCCGTGGCGCAGCAGGAACCGGTCCTCGTTGGCGATGATGACGGCCATGCCGCCGCGAGAGAGGTCCGCCGCCTGACCGACAAACCGCCGGACGTCGACCGGGCAGAGATTGGGATCCTCAGCCGACGTCTCGTGCAGGTCCACCGTCAGCGGTCCCGGCAGGGAGGCCAACGAGATCCGGTGGTCTTCGCGGCGCTGGCCCGACCGGATCAGGTTGGGCATCGCCAGGCACATGCCCACCACCTTCATCACCGAGTTCAGTTCCACTGTGCACCGCAACCGCGTCACCTGGGATCGGAACGTGTAGATCCGGTTCTGGACCACGAAATAGGCTTCGACGTCCCGGCCGACCCGCAGGCGCACGTCCTTGCCGATGCTCTGCGGACTGTCCAGGTAGATCGCCTGCTCGTCCAGGCCCAGCATTCGCGTCTGGGCGTAGAGCATGTCCGGCTCCACCCGCGACGACGAGACACTGGCGTTCACATAGTGCAACTCGATTGGAACGTTTCGGTCACAGGCGTACCGGAGGATCTCCATGCACGGATTCGCCACGTCTGCCGTTGTCATTTGTCAGCCCCGCCAAATTGCCCACACTCAGCATCCGCTGCTCGATCAATGGTTGCACTACTTAATTCGGCAGACTTGGTTGCCCGGTTGAGTTACGTGAGGTAAGAAGTCAGGTCCGATAAACGCCGACGACGCCGGACGCCGGCGGCTACAGGCCCGAGAGCAGCAGATGCGATTCGATGATGGGCAGGGCGTAGAAATCGTCCAGGGCTCGGCCAATCCCCCCCATCGTCACCGCCTGGTCCGCCAACTGCGACCACTCGACCCGCACCTTGTTGGTCGGCGGCGCGGTGCGGTCGGCGATCATGTCCAGCAGCGTCACCAGGAACAACTCCCCCGCCAGCGAGATCTGGCCGGCCAGAACGATCGTCTCGGGATTGAACAGGTTGGCCAGGCTCGCCAGAGCCAGTCCCAACCATCGCGCCGCCTGCTCGAGGGCGTACTTGGCTGCGGTCTGACCCGACCGCGCCTCATTGACGATGTCCTCGACCGTGATCGATCCCTTGTCCCGCCCGATCAGCTTCTGATAGAAATCGACCAGCGCGTAGTTCGAGGCAAGCGTGTTGAGGCAGCCGCGATTGCCGCAGCCGCACAACGGGCCGTCCGGGTCGAGGCACACGTGGCCCAGCTTGCCCGCCACCGCCTCGGCGCCGGCGTAAATCTTGCCGTCCAGCACCATTCCCAACTGGATTTCCGATCCCACGTTCACGTACAGAAAGCTCTTGATGTCCTTGCAGACGCCGAACCGCGCCTCGGCCAGCGTGGCCAGGCGGATGTCGTTTTCCACCCAGACCCGGCAGCCGAACTGGCTGCGGATGTACCGGCCCAGTTCCATCCCCTTCCACCACGTTCCCAGCCGCGTCTCGGTCAGCGTCTGCTCCTTGACGTCCAGCCGGCCCGGCACGCCCAGCGAAATGCCGAGGATATCCTCACGCCGACAGCGGTCCTCGATCAGACGGATCAGCCCGCGGCCCAGCGACAGCAGCAGGTGGTTGCGATCCTCCAGGACCGTTGGCTCCTCCACTTGATGGGCCACCACCGTGCCCAGCAGGTTCGACAGCGTCAGTTGAACCTGGTTCGGCATCAGGTAGCCGCCGACGATCATGTACCGTTTCGGGTTGATCTGCAAGAGCTTGGGCCGGCGGCCCGCTTTGGACCGGCCCGGGCCCTTTTCCTGCAGGATGCCTTCCTTCAGCAGCGACTCGACGTGGACCTGCATGGTGCCCTGCCGCATCCCGGTCAACGCCACGATGTCCCGCCGGGCCAGGGTCTTGCCGCCCTTGAACAGGCTCAGGATGAGCTGGCGGTTGTACTGGTTGATCTTGTCCCGCCCGACCAGCGGTACATCGAGATTCTTGGCCATCTGCGCCTCCTCGCCGACGTGAAAGTATATTGTAGCTAATTCCAGCGGCCGCACCAATGGAATTATAGATTTCTAGTATTACACAACCCTTTATGTTGCAATGGCTTATATAACACCGTCAAACATGTAAGCGGATTTGGGTGGGCCAATTATATCCATATCGTATTTTTGGCTTCTTCGGCATGTGGCGGACGGGGGCTTGTGATATGATTGGGGTTTGGGTAAAAGTGACGCCTTTGATGCGACAGCCTTGCGAGAATCGCTGTGATTACCATTGTCGATTACAAAGCGGGTAACCTGACGAGCGTGCAACTGGCCTTCGAGCACTTCGGGGCGCGGGTGCGGATCACCGACGACCCGAAGGACGTGCTGGCGGGTTCGCGGGTGGTGTTTCCGGGCGTCGGCGCGGCTGGGGCGGCGATGGAGCAGCTTGCCGGACTGGGATTGCTCGACGCGCTGCGGACGGTAATCGGGCGCGGCACGCCGTTTCTGGGCATCTGCATTGGAATGCAGGTGCTGTTGGAGTTCTCCGAGGAAGGCGAAACCACGTGCATGGGCGTGCTGCCCGGCCGGGTCCGGCGGTTTCGGCCCAGGGATCCGCTCTGCAAGATCCCGCAGATCGGCTGGAACGCGGTGAACATCGCCAAGCCGCACCCGCTGTTCGCCGGTATCGAGGACGCCAGCGAGTTTTACTTCGTTCACAGCTACTATCCGGCGCCGGCCGACCAGGTTCTGATCGCGGGCCGGACGGACTATGCCGACGCGGTGTTCGCCTCCGCCGTGGCCAGAGACAACCTTTTCGCCACGCAGTTTCACCCGGAGCGTTCCGGGCGGATCGGGTTGCGACTGCTCGAGAATTTCGCCGACTGGAATCCCTGATGCTGACCAAACGGATCATTCCCTGCCTCGACGTCCGCGACAAGAAGGTGACCAAGGGCGTGAGGTTTCAGAACAACGTCGATCTGGGCGACCCGGTCGAGATGGCGGTGGCCTACAGCGACGGCGGCTGCGATGAGCTGGTGTTTTACGACATCACCGCCTCAGCCGAGCGGCGTCCGATCGATATCGAGATGGTCCGCCAGGTCGCACGGGCCGTGCATATCCCCTTCGCGGTCGGCGGCGGGATTCAGAATCTCGACGACATGCGGCGGGTGTTGCTGGCGGGGGCGGAGAAGGTCTCGGTCAATTCGCTGGCCGTCGAGAATCCCGGGATCATCGCGGAAGGGGCGCGGCAGTTCGGCGCCCAGTGCATCGTGTTGGGCATGGACCCGGCCAAGACCGATGACCTGGCGCGATTCCCCAGCGGCTATGAGATCACCACGCGCGGTTTCCGCCATCGCACCGGGTTGGACGCACTGGCCTGGGCCAAGCGGGCGGAGCAGCTCGGCGCGGGCGAGATCGTGGTCAATTCGGTGGACGCCGACGGCACGCGCGAAGGCTACGAGCTGAACCTGACGCGGCTGATCGCGACGAACGTGGGCGTTCCGGTGGTCGCCTCGGGCGGCGCGGGCGTGCCGCGACACCTGACGGACGTGTTCAAAGAGGCCTTCGCCGACGCGGCGATCATCGCCAGCATGACGCACAGCGGCGAGTATTCGATCAAAGCGATCAAGGACGAGTTGATCGCCGCCGGTGTGCCGATCCGCCGGAAGTGGTAGAACTGCCCTTTCCAGAACGGCGCGGAACACGCGGATGCGGATCAAGATGGGGATTCGGGTTGGCGAGGCGTCGAAACGACGCGCCGTGCGGTCACTCGTCGGTGGAGTGGATGTTGTCTGCGACCCGGGTGGCGTTGAAGGGCTCGTCGCGGTCGCCCCACCAGCCAAAAAGCTCGTCCGGGCCGGCGGATTCGATGAAGAATCCCCAATTGGCCGCTTGGAGTTTCTCGGCGAGATGCCGCTGGGTCTCTGTCGGCCATGCCGGATCTCCTGGACCTATGCGCTTGGCCCACTTCATGATGTCGCCCGACCAATACCGAAGCGGGATTCCCCAGGCGTCCTGGACCTGGCGGACCTGGCGGTACGTCCCATCGGCGTCCAGCGGATGGCCCAATTGGCAAAGCCCCGACGCCTCCTGCCACTGACCGGAGGCATCGGGCCTGCGGCTCGTCTCGGCCGGAGCGGCCGTCCTGATCTGCTCCAGGATGGAATTGGACTGCGGCACCTGCTCAAGCTGGAATACCAGAAAGTCATTGTTGGTGGGAGCAACGCCGCCCAGCCCATCCGAGAACTCGGTCACCCCTTCCCAATTCATCGCCGGTGCGTCCGATGATGTGTCCCGAAAGAAGTAGTCGTCCCAGTCGGGAGGATCGCCACCGGCCCTCCAGCCCATACGGTCGTCACGCACGAATCGATCCCACTGTTCACGGTCGCATGCGTCGATGGGCACGGCCAGGGGGTAGTAGCCGGTGGCGTTTTTGAAGGCGGTGACGGCTTCGGAGAGCATGGCGATGGTCTGGCGGGTCCGGGTGACCTGCGACTGCTTGTGAGCCGCCGCGGTGGCGGTGATGATCACGGCGATCAGGATCCCGATGATGGCTGTGGCCACCATGATCTCGATCAGCGTGAAGCCTCGCATTGTCCGGGCCGTCGTCGTCATCGTGGACCCGTCAAAGACTATTCCACCGTCCAGTTGAAGATGTCATCCTCGGTGCCGAAGATCAAGTCATTGCCGGCGGAGAGGAGGATGAAACCCTCGGGATTGTGCGGGCGGAAGAGCGGCGTGGCACTTGGTGTCCCGTCGGCAGGGACATCCGTCAAGCTACCACCAACGGTTGCGCTCGCGTCTTGGATGAACCGCCAGAAATCGACGGAATTGACGCTACTATTGCCGGAGATGTCTCTGAAGTTCCCGTCGGTAATGTTCCGGTTGTCCTCGTAGTAGTAAATGTCGTCCTTGGCATTGGGACGGGAAATGCCCTTGCCGCGCTCATTGGCGGCGTAGTAGAGGATCGGCGAGTAGTCCAAATAATTGGTCGCCCCACTGGGAACCGGATCCCTAGTGCGATTATACTTGTCACAGAGCAGCCAGACATAGCCGTCGGTTGTGACGCTTTGGTCTTCGATCGTCTGGTAGCCTTCCGGGCTAATGTACGGCCCGCGTCGGGCAACCTTCATATCGGGATTACCCCAGTCTGGATCAGTGGGACCAACGACCGTGCCTGTGTTGGTGCGATAGTAGGTTGTGCTGATGCTATCCGCGCCAGCACCGGCCGGGCAGCCGAGTTTGTCGCGACCCATGAGGGCGAACGCGAGCCGGTGCGCCCCTTGGACTACGTGGGTAGCATCAACGACTTGGTCACGTAGATCCCCGTCGTCGTTGGTGTCGGTCGGCTCAGCACCATCAGCGTCTTGCGGCAGGGACGACGGATAGTAGTGATAATCGCCTTTGAACATCTCAAGTCCCTGGCTGAGCGAATAATGCTGGGCCCGGATACTGGCTTCGAGGGCGTTTCGTCGGGCGCGGTTGACCGCGGGGACGAGGATGCTGATCAGAAGGGTGATGATGGCCACCACGGTGAGCAGTTCGACGAGGGTGAAGCCGGGGTTACGCGTGCGCTTCATAGTCCTATCTCCTTAGCTATGAGACCGTTAGTAGTCTGGCTTATATCCGCACAGTAATACCTGCAGCTCGGTTGGCCCGCCGCCTTCCGGTTCCGGGGGCCGGTCACGCATATTCTAACCGCCGCCGGAAATACGGGCCAGCAAAATTCGAGTTTTCAAGCCTTTGCACCAATCGCGCGGCCTCCAGCCGCCTCTGGAGGATTATAGGGGCGAGGGCAAGGGGGTGGAGAGGCTCTAGGCTCTAGGCTCTAGGCTTTAGGCTTTAGGCTTTAGGCTTTAGGCTTTAGGGGCCGCCTTCGGCGGAGGGTGTGGGCATACCGCACCGTGCAGAGTGACGGGGGCACGTTGGCTTGTGTCGGTTCCGGGTTTTGCATTTTGATATTTGGTATTCTCAATTTTCATTTCCCCCTTCTCCGCGCGCTCCGTGCCGTCTGATAGGGTCTCGCCAACGAGGACCGAAGCCCTTCAGCGGGTTGGCGGATTTGGTTGCGGATGCGGTAACGGGGCGGTAAGCTGGGCGGTCTGGTTTTTTCGCACTAGAAGGCGGCTTTTTGCGTCTTGAAGGAGCAGGAGATGGCGGTGTCGGCGAGTATCGGCAGGCAGATTGTGGACCTGAACGCGGACTGGGTGTTTTTCCGGAAGAACATGCCAGCCGCCCGGGTGTTCGCGGCGGCGGCCAAGGACGGCGAGAAGGTGACCATTCCGCACAGCAGCCTGCTGCTGCCGCACCACAACTTCGATGAGAAAAGCTACCAGTTTGTCAGTTGGTACCGCCGGGAGTTTGAGCTGCCCAAGACGGCTGAGGGGCGAAAGAAGGTATTCATCGAGTTCGACGGCGTGATGCTGGCGGCGAAGGTGTACGTCAACGGCAAGCTCGCGGGCGAGCACAAGGGCGGCTATACGCCGTTTGCGTTCGATATCACCAGCCTGGCGCGGTTCGGGCCGGGCAAGGGCAACCGAAACGTGGTGGCGGTGCAGGTCGATTCGCGCGAGCGGCCGGACATCGCGCCGTTCGGCGGGACGGTGGACTACCTGGCGTTCGGCGGGTTGTACCGCGAGGCGCGGGTGGTGCTGACCGAGCGGGCGTGGATCGCCGACGCGTTCCCGTTCGCGACCGACGTGCTGTCGGACGGCCGGACGCTGCGGGTCAAGACAACGGTCGCCGGCGACGGGGCGGGCGGCGAGTTCGTCGTCGCAGCCACGCTGCTGGACTCCCGCGGGCGGAAGGCCGCACGCGCCGAGCAGGCGATCGAGGCGCCCGTCAAGGGCGAAGCCCACGTCGAGCTGGCAGTCGACGGGCTCGAGAAGGTCGAGCTGTGGGATATCGACCGGCCGACGATGTACAAGGTGCGGGTCGAGCTGCTCGAAGGCGGAAAGACGGTGGACGCGGTGGAGAAGCCGTTCGGTTTCCGCGAAGCCCGGTTCGACAAGGACGGACGGTTCCGCCTGAACGGGCGAGTGGTCAAGCTGATTGGGCTGGACCGTCACCAGACCTATCCGTACATCGGCTGCGCCGCTCCGGCGCGTCTGCAGCGGCGTGACGCGGAAGTTTTGCGGGAGGAACTGGGCCTGAACATCGTGCGGACCTCGCACTATCCGCAGTCGGTGCACTTCCTGGACCGCTGCGATGAGTTGGGGCTGCTGGTGTTCGAGGAGCTGCCCGGCTGGCAGCACATCGGCGACGCGGCGTGGAAGGCCAACGCGATCGAGCAGATGAAGGAGATGATCGTCCGCGACCGGCACCATCCGAGCATCGTGCTGTGGGGCGTGCGGATCAACGAGTCGCAGGACGATCACGACTTCTACGTCGAGAGCAACCGCGTGTCCCGCGAGCTGGACCCGACCCGCCAGACCGGCGGCGTGCGGTGCTTCCGCGAGAGCGAGTTTCTGGAGGACGTGTTCACGTTCAATGAATTCTCGAGCAACGTGCGGGAGCCGAACCACGTGCCGTACCTGATCACCGAGTTCGCCGGCCACACCTTCCCGACCAAGACGTTCGACCGGGTGGAACGGCAGATCGAGCACGCCCTGCTGCACACGCGGATTCAGGACAAGCAGATGGGCATGCCGGAGATCGCCGGGGCGATCGGCTGGTGCGCGTTCGACTACAACACGCACATCGATTTCGGCTCGGGCGACCGGATCTGCTATCACGGCGTGTCGGACATTTTCCGATTCCCGAAGTTCGCAGCGTACCTGTACATGAGCCAGAAGGACCCGGCCAAACAGGTCGTGATGGAACTGGCGGATTTTTGGGCCCGCGGCGACTGGAATCACTGCACCAAGTTCCTGCTGATCTACTCGAACTGCGACGAGGTCCTGATCAACGGGCAACTCAACGGCCGGGCCGAGCCGATGCGGGAGGAGTTTCCGAACCTGGCGCATCCGCCCTTCCGGTTCGACAAGATGAAGGACGTGTGGGGACACGGCTGGAATGACCTGGAACTGGTCGGCCTGATCGGCGGCAAGGTGGCCATCCGCAGACGCTGGCCGGCGGACAAGCTGCCATCGAAACTGGCGGCGTGGACCGACAGCACGGTTCTGGACGCCGACGGAAGCGATATGACGCAGCTTTCGTTCATGATGGTCGACCGGTTCGGCAACGTCTGCCCGTACGCGACGGGCGCGGTAACGGCGAAGGCGTCGGGTCCGGTCCGGATCATCGGCGAGAACCCGTTCGCCCTGGTGGGCGGGCGCGGCGCCCTTTACGTTCGCAGCGACGGCCGCAAGGGCGCAGCGAGCATAGAATTGACGTGCACCAGCGGGCACAAAGCCCAGGTGAAGGTCAAGGTCGGCTGACGGTTACAGCCGAGAGCAAACCGATGATGCCGGCGGAGATCCGTCGGCGATGAAGTGGCGGCCTGGATGAAATGGACTGACAACAGAGCGGCGCGGACGGCGGCGGTGGCGTTGGGCCCGGTGTGGCTGCCGGTCTACTGGCTGGTGCAACTGGCGATCGCGTTCGTGGGGATCTGCTACTACCTGGTGGTCGAGCGGACGCTGGGCCTGGTGTTCGCGCGGACGATCAACCGGACGCGGGTGCGGGTGCGGTGGTACACGGTGCCGCTGCTGATCGTCGCGGCGCCGCTGGCGCTGGCGGTGCAGTTGGCGATCGGGCTGTGGAAGTTTTTGGTCTGGTGGCACCGGTGGCTGGCGCGGTGGCAGTGGGGACGCGACAACTGGTGGGGAATCGCGGCAGCGATCGTCTTTGAGGCGGTGGCGGTGCTCGTGTTCATCGGGAGCTACTACCATCCGCTGCCGTGGCGGCTGATCGGCTATGAGATGGTGCCGGCCCGGTGGTATCGGTACGGTTTTGAGACGCCGGTGCGGGTGCTGCTGAGCGGCCCGGCGCTGTTCGGCGCGGTGGTGCTGCTGGTAGCGCCGACGCTGATCGGACGGCTGCGAAAGGTCCGGCGGCTTCAGGAGGTGGTGTTCCTGCCGCGTCAGGGTCTGGCGCTGCTGGCGTTATACACGACGCTGCTGGCCCAGGAGCCGCTGCGCGGCGTGTGGATCAACAAGGCGTGGCTGCAGGCGGCGTTGGGACTTCTGGCGGCGATCGTGGCGGCGGGACTGATGGTTCTGAGCTGGCGAACGCTGCAAGGGCGCTCGAGCTGGCGGCAGTTCGTGTGGTTCTCAGCCGTGCGGCTGTTGGAGAAGAAGCGCATCGCGCTATTCTCATTGGCGGCGGTGACGCTGTGCACGGCGATGCTGTTGATTATCATCAGCATTATGGGCGGGTTCGCGGAGAACATCCGTCGGGCGACGCACGGCTTGATGGGCGATATCATCCTCGAAGGCGACGGGATGCGGGGCTTCCCGCACTACGCGGAGTTCATCAGAGTGCTCCAGAGCGATGCGCTCAGCGAGTACGTCGAGGTGGCCACGCCGGTGATTTACACCTATGGGCTGCTGAACGTCTCGGGCACATACACGCAGAGCGGGACGATCACGGCCGGCGTCAGCGCGGTGGGCATCGACCTGGCGGGCAAGATCGCGGTGAGCGACTTTGCCAAGGGGTTGACGCAATACAAGATGGACCCGTCGCGGGTGAAGCTGGACCAGGAGGTGCGTCCGCCGGGCGACCCGAACGCCCAGGAGCTTCCGGGACTGATCTACGGCTTGGACATTCTGGCGTGGCGCGATCCGGACGGCAATTACCATCGGCTGGTGGACTACTGGTCGACCTGCACGCTGACCGTCGTTCCGGTCAGCCCCAGGGGCAATGTGATGCGGGCGACGAACCCGTCGGTGGTCCGCAAGTTCTACATCATCGACGATGCCCGGACCGGCGTGTTCGATATCGACGAGCGGAGCGTGTACGTCGATTTCAACACGCTCCAGAAGATGCTGTACATGGAAGAGCAGGAGTTGGAGGACGGCGGGACAGTTCCCGCGCGGGCCCACCAGATCCAGATCCGGCTGAAGGAAGGGGTCAACCTCGAAGAGCTGCGCAACGGCATCTGGTACCTCTGGGAGACCTACCAAGCGGAGTTCGAGGACCCGTACAACCTGCTGAGTCGCGTCGAGGTCTACACGTGGGAAAGCTACAACCGCAAGCGGATCGCCGCGGTCGAGACGGAAAAGCAGCTCATGATGATCCTGTTCGGGATCATCAGCATCGTGACCGTGTTCATGGTGCTGTGCGTGTTCTACATGATCGTGGTGGAAAAGACGCGGGACATCGGGATCCTCAAGAGCATCGGGGCGTCGGCGACGCAGATCGCGCTGGTGTTTCTGGCGTACGCGGGCGTGATCGGGCTGGTCGGTTCGCTGGTCGGTTCGGTGCTGGGCTGGCGGGTGGTGCGGAGCATCAACGAGATTCACGATTGGGTGGTGCAGGTGTTCGGCTGGCGGGTGTGGGATCGCGAGGTCTACGTGTTCGACCTGATCCCGGACCAGGTGAAATTCGAGGACGCGGTGAACATCGTGATCGTGGCGACGGCGGCGTCGGTGGTCGGGGCGATCATCCCAGCCATCCGCGCGGCGAGGATGAACCCGGTCGAGGCTTTGCGCTATGAGTAAGCACGCGAACGTCATCCTTGAGGCCCGCGATATCCACAAGAGCTATTGGCTCGGGCAGATCGAGGTGCCCGTGCTCAAGGGGGTGGATCTGGAGGTGGTCGAGGGCGAGTTTCTGGCGGTGGTCGGGGCTTCGGGCAGCGGCAAGAGCACGCTGCTGCACGTGCTCGGCGCGCTGGATACGCTGGATCAGGGGCAGGTGACCTTCGAGGGCGTGGACGTCTTCGCCGCCGATGAGTCCTATCGCAATCAGCTTCGCAACCGCCGGTTCGGCTTCGTGTTCCAGTTCTACCACCTGCTGCCGGAACTGACGGTGCTGGAGAACGTGCTGATGCCGGAACTGGTGGGTTCCAGCGTGGTCGCCTGGCTCTCGAAGGCCGACCGGTCGGAAGAGACGGGCATGGCTTTGCTCGAGCAGTTCGGGTTGGCCCATCGGGCCCATCATCTGCCCAGCCAGCTTTCCGGCGGCGAGCGCCAGCGGGCGGCGATCGTCCGGGCGGTGATGAACCAGCCGGTGGTGCTGTTCGCCGACGAACCGACCGGCAACCTCGACGCGACCACCGGACGGCAGATCATCCAGGTGCTGATGAACCTGCACCGCGGCGGACAGACGATCGTGATGGTCACTCACGACCAGGAGATCGCGAGGACCGCGGATCGGACGATCCGGCTGACCGACGGACGGACCCGCAGGGAGGGGTAGCGATGGGCCTTTCGCCACAGCGAATCGAGTATCTTATGCGCCTTGCCGTCGAAGAGGCGCAGCGGTCGATGCGGGCCGGACACGGCGGACCGTTCGGCGCGTGCGTGATCCGCGGCGATGAGTTGATCGCCGTCGGAACCAACACAGTAATCCGCGACAACGATCCGACCGCCCACGCCGAGGTCAACGCGATCCGCGCCGCATGCGCCAAACTGGGCACGTTCTGGCTGGAGGGCTGCTGCCTGCTGGCGACGGCTGAGCCGTGCCCGATGTGCATGTCGGCGATCTACTGGGCTCGGATTGAGAAAGTCTACTTCGGCTGCCGGAGGCAGGAGGCGGCGAAGATCGGCTTCGCCGATGAGGATATCTACCGCGAGCTGGAAAAGAACCTGCCGGACCGGCGGGTGCAATTCGTTCCGGACGTAGCCGCCGACGCCTGCCGCGAACTGATGGAATCCTATCTCACCCTGCCCGACCGCCGGAAGTATTGACGGCTAACGCGACAGCCGCCCGTGCGGCACGCGATGAGGCAATCATTCCAGTTGACATTAAAGGGCGAATGATTATTATTGAATGAGGACCGGCACAATATCAGGTGAGCGGTGGGAGTGAGATAGCATGAGGAAATTCAGCGTTATCGTGGAAAAGGATGAAGACGGCTACTTCGTCGCCACCGTCCCCGCGTTGCGCGGCTGTCATACCCAGGCCAAGTCGCTCGATGTCTTGATGAAGCGGGTAAAGGAAGCCATCGAGTTGTGCCTTGAGGTCGAGCAGCCCGCTGCGAACGAGTTCATCGGCGTTCAGTGGGTGGCGGTGGAGAATTGAGCAGCTTGCCGGCCGTTACGGGCATTCAACTCATTCGGGCGCTTCGCCGGCTCGGCTTCGACGTCGTCCGGGTGAGGGGCAGCCATCATTTCTTGAAACACGCCGATGGTCGCTGTACGGTCGTTCCGGTACATCGCGGAGAGACGATCGGCCGAGGGTTATTCGCTCAGATCCTGAAAGACTGCGATTTGACTCGGGAAGAGCTTATCGAGAAGCTATGAAGCCGCGGTCACTCCTGGAGGAGCGTTCTGAACCACTTACTGCTGCGAACAAGATGCACCCTTTGCTTCACAGCAATACTCCTTTTCCCACGTTCTTGCCCCGAATACTGCCACCCTGCCTTTTGAAAGGCCTTGACCGCTGTCTTGCCCGAAATGTTCCCAAGAGGTCCCACGAAGCTACACCGCCACGACGATGGGTTGAGCGTCCGATGATCGCGACAGCTCGGCGGCTGCCTTCTGATCCTCGGCCCAGAGCCATGCGGTGATGGCTTCGCGAATGTTCTCCAGCGCCTCCTTTTCGTCCTTGCCCTGCGACACGCATCCCGGCAAGGCCGGACACTCGATAACGAACCAACCGTCTTCGGCCTGCTCCATCTTGACGTGAAAGATCATTGGCGACCCTCTCAAAAAGGCTATCTTTATTATAGCGGATTGCATCCGGCCTGCATAGCCGAAACACACCGTCTCTGTTGGCGCAAGTCCCCGATGTTGTTTGCACCTGGATGGCCACGTCAAACTGGCCCTGCAAGAAGGCCGGGGCCGTTGATCAATTCAGCTTCCGAGATGCTACTCAGCCTTGACGCCTTCTCCGCGTGCTCCGCGTGCTCCGTGCCGCTCCGAAAGAGACTGTCAGCGGCTCTACTCGATGGCCTTGGCTCCCGCCTCAGCCACCGCGTGGTCGTTCTCCACCACGCTGCCCGAGACGCCGATCGCCCCGATCACGGTGCCGTCCTTGTCCCTGATCGGCAGCCCGCCGGGAAACGTGATCAACCCGCCGTTGGAGTGCTCGATGTTGTACAGCGACCCGCCCGGCTGGGAGAGCTTGCCGATCTCGCCGGTCGGCATGTCGAAGAACCGGGCAGTTTTGGCCTTCTTGATCGCAATGTCGATGCTGCCCAGCCACGCCCCGTCCATCCGGATGAACGCCCTGAGGTTCGCCCCCGCGTCCACCACCGCGATGTTCATCTTCACGCCCATCCCCTCCGCCTTCGCCAACGCCGCCTTCACCACGTTCTGCGCCTGCCTGGTCGTAATGTCCGACATGGTCAGTGCCTCCAATGTCTGATGTTGACGGTTCCGAGTTGAATGGTGCGTCAAGACGACGCACCCTACGCTCACGCCTTCGCTTCGTTTGATTTCGCTGCGTAGTCGGCGAAGGGGCGGACGAGGTTCATGAATTCCATCGGCACCACGAATTTGGTCGAGGGGCTGGCGCCGAGGGCCTTGAACGCATCGAGGTACTGGATGGCCATCGTCTTTTCATCGACCTTGCTGACCTGGTCGAAAATCTGTTTGATCGCCAGGGCCAACCCCTCGGCGTTGAGGAGCTGGGCCTGACGATAGCCTTCGGCCTGCAGAATGGCCGCCTGCTTTTCGCCCTCAGCCACCGTGATCCGGGCCTCGCGGGTGCCCAGGGCCTCGGTGACCACCGCGCGGCGGTTCCGCTCGGCCGACATCTGCCGCGTCATCGCCTCCTGAATCTCGCGCGGCGGCAGAATCTCGCGAATCTCGACGCTGGTGACCTTCACGCCCCACCGCTCGGTCACCTCGTCCATCTTCGTCCGCAATATCTGGTTGATCTGCTCGCGCTTGGCCAGCACCTCGTCCAGCGTGATATCACCCACCACCGCCCGCAGCGTGGTCGTCGCGATTCCCTGCGAAGCGCCGGCAAAATTCGCCACCTCGACCACCGACTTGACCGAATCGGTCACCTTCCAATAGATCAGAAAGTCGATGCTGATCGACGCGTTGTCCTCGGTGATGCACGTCTGCCGCGGGATCTCGAGGAACTGCTCCCGCAAATCCACCCGCACCGGACGATCGACCACCGGGATGATCCAGACCAGTCCGGGCCCGCGATAGCCGATGCACCGGCCCAGACGAAAGATCACCAGCCGCTCGTACTCAGCCACGATCTTGATCGCCATCGCCAGCAGAATGATCAGGAAAATGACCACGAACGCCAGGATCAGCACCCAGTTGAACTCCAGTTCCTGCGCCAACAGCATCGTCGGTCTCCTTCAAAACGCCCGTCGTTGACGGTTTGCCAAACCACTCCGACCCAATGGGTCAGGCCTCGCGACGCGACCCCTGAGCCCGACGCACCTTCAGCTTCAACCCGTCCACCGCCACCACCTCGACCGGCTCGCCCGCTTGCACCGGCCCATCCACACTCTGGGCCGTCCACTGCTCGCCCTCGACCAGCACCACGCCTCCCGGCGTCAGCGCCGACTGGGCCACCCCTTGCATGCCCGCCAACCGCTCGACGCCCATCACCACCCGCCGCCGCTGCGCCTTGATGACCAGAACCATCACCAGCAGGAAGAATCCCGCCGTCATCACCGTAGTGACCAGGATCAGATCCCACGGCACCCGCCCGAACGGCGACTGGGCTGGGAACAGCATAAATGATCCCAGCACGAACGCTGCGATCCCCCCTACCGTCAGGATGCCGTTGGTCGTGGTCTTGAGTTCCGCGATAAACAGCACCACCGCCAGGATAATCAGCAGGATGCCCGCCAGGTTCGTCGGCAGAATGTACAATCCGTACATCCCCAAAATCAGGCACACCCCGCCGACCACGCCCGGGAAGATCATCCCCGGACTCGCCAGCTCGAAGTACAACCCCCACACCCCCAGCATCAGCAGGATGTACGCCACCTCCGGGTTGCTGATCGCGTGAAGGAACTCCTGCACCCACGTCGGCTCCAGACGCACAATCTCGGCCCCTTGCGTGCTCAGCCGCACGTTGCGACCGGAGACCTCCACCACCTTTCCGTCGATCTGCGTCAGCAGGTCGGTCAGGCTCGTCGCCATCAGGTCCACCACGTTTTTGGCCGCCGCCACGCTCGCCGGAAGCGACTCGCCGCTGCGCACCGCCTCCTCGGCCCATTCGACATTGCGTCCGCGAAGCTCAGCCAGCGAACGGGCGTAGGCAATCGCGTCATTGAGCAGCTTGGTGCCCATCGCTCCTTCCGGCGTCTGCCCGCCCACGCCCACCGGCGTCGCCGCCCCGATCCGCGTACCCGGCGCCATCGCCGCAACGTGCGAGGCGATCGTGACGAACGTGCCCGCCGAACCGGCGCCCGCGCCTTCCGGCCAGACGAACGTGACCACCGGCACCTCGCTGCCCAGGATCGCCTTGATGATCTCCTGCATCGAGGTCACCAGCCCGCCCGGCGTGTCCAACTCGATCACCACCGCTTGGTACTGCTCCGGATCGGCCCGCTCGATGCCCTCCGCCAGGTAATCAGCCACTGCCGGGTCGATCGTCCCGGTAACCCGCAGCACCAGCACCTTGCCCGCCAGCGTCAACGGTTCCGGCTGGGTTGAAGGCTGGGTCGCGGGCCCCTGGCCGACCGCGCAAACCGCCAGCGCGATAGCCATGAGGATCATCGTTATGCGGTCCACCCAGCCCGGGCCGTGCGTTCTCATGCCTCACCCCTGATTTGAGGCCCATTATCCGACCAGCCTTTGCATATGTCAATCAACCGCCGACGGCACTTGACAAACCGTAAAAATAAAAAAATGCGACCGCGGGGTGATACAGTGCGGGGGGGACACTGTACCGGAAGAGGGGAGGAACTACCCACGGCCGCATTATTAGGCCAAATTCAATTCCGTTGCGTATTCGTTTGTCAACCGCTCAACCACTACACACCGAATTATACGGTTTCTTCCACAGCCCGTCAACCCATCTTTTTCAGAAAAATCCCCGGAATTTCTGGTCCGCGTTACCGCTCATATTTATCATAGACACTTTCGAATTTCTCGTAGGCCTGCTGGTCAAAGAGCACAAAATACACATCCTTTAACGCCGTCTTGCCCTCCAGATGCTCCCGCACCACCCCCAGCATGATCTCCGCACAGCGGTCCAGCGGAAAACCCGCGATTCCCGTCCCGATCGCCGGAAATGCAATCGAATGCAAGCGGTGCTCTTCCGCGATCGCCAGGCACGCCCGCACCGTGCTTTCCAGCGCCTCAGCCGTCGTCCGGCCGCCCAGACGCATGCTTGCCGCATGAATGATGTACCGCGCCGGCAGATCGCCCGCCCCCGTCAGCGCCGCCTCCCCCACCCGAACCGGCCCGTGGCGGCGGCATTCCTCCTGGATCCGTGGCCCGCCCCGGCGGGCGATCGCCCCCGCCAGCCCGCCGCCCAGGATAAGGTCGTTGTTGGCAGCATTGACGATGGCGTCTACGGCGTATGTCGTAATATCTCCTTGTTCAATGTGGATGTCCGCCATAAAGTATTCCTTTACAATGAGATTCACCTTGATCGGCATCTTAAGCGGCTGCCTGCAATTGCCGATTCTTGAACTGTTCCGTAGTTTTTATGAGCAAAAAAAGAACCAAACATCGGAACCAACCCAACATGCAAAACGCCGTCATGCCCCAATTGACCGAACTAGCCGAACTGGACCGACGCGACCTCATCGACCGCCTCCTCCATTTCCCTGGCACGTTCAAATTCGATTTTACTCCCGAGTACGTCGAGGGCCTGTCCACGGACGAACTCCGGCACATTCTCATGGCGGCGTATCTGCATGCCTACCAGAAGGACCGGCGTTAAGCGGCAGCCGCCCGATCGATCGTAAGCCTTTTTCGGTCAAGGACTTATACTGGCCTGAGCCCCGCATCTTCCGGGATGCAGCGTTCCGCCGCCATGTCGTCCCCGGCAGACACCGTCATTCGAGACCTCCCTTTTGGGCCGACCGTGAAGCAGCCAAGTGCGAACGTCCGATAAAACCGCAGCGGCTGACCGACAGTGACCATTGTCCGCCCAACGGGATGGTAGTCTCGTTCATCACGCTCTCGTGGCCAAGTCACTTCGGCTGCGACCAGAACGGGCGTTCTCCATCCGAATCCTCGCAGCCGACCACCCAAGCGCCGCACCCGCCATCCACCGCCCTTCGCTCCTTTCGCACCGATCATGGCATGCGTCATTAGAACCTTGTCCTTGTCTCACTTCAATCCGCAGCCGGTCTGTCAAAGAGACAGCACGGCACACGTGGCTGGTACGTGAAACGCGATGGTGGGTGTGGCGCGATCTTCTGGACCACGATTCGCGTACGTGGACAAGGATTTGGAGACAAGGAAACACACCATGACGGTCGTATCATGATGATCCAGCCGCATCGCGCCCCGCTTTAGGCCTGAATCGCACTTGTTTGCCACCCTCGACACGCTTATAATCTTCCAAGGGTGTTTCGCGAAGGCTCTGCTTCTGGAAGATCACTATGGATGAACTTCTGCTGAAGACAAGCAAATTCAAGATTGTCCGCCGGATGATCGAAGCTGGGGGCGACGAACCGGTCACCAAGGAGTTGATGGTCCATCCGGGCGGCGCGGTCATCCTGCCCATCACCAACGACGGGCGCATTGTGATGGTCTACAACTACCGGTGGTCAGTGAATCGTGAGCTTCTGGAGCTACCAGCCGGCACGCTGGAACCGCTGGAAGAGCCGGAAGAGTGCGCCTGCCGCGAACTCGAGGAGGAGACCGGATATGCCGCTGGGACGTTGCGGCCGCTTTGCCGCTTTTACACCTCGCCGGGTGTGACCAACGAGCTGATGCACGGGTTTGTCGCGACCGACCTGACCCAGCACGAGCAACACCTTTCCAGTGACGAGAAGATCAAGGTCGAGATCATGAGCTTTGAGCAGGTCGAACACGCCATGCGCACCGGCAGGATCATGGACGGCAAGACCCTTGCTCTGTTGCTCTACCACCAGATGCTGGAGCGGTCATGAGCTGGTACGATCGCGACTATTCCCGCGAGGAGCCCGGCCACTTCGGCGGCGGAGGCGGCGCGCTGAACTTCGCGTTTCCGCCGTTGACGCCGATCGTCAAGTACTTCCTGATGGCCAACGTCGGCCTGCTCATTCTGACCGCCCTGACCGGCGGCAACCGGAGCTGGATATACGACGCCTTCGCGTTGCGCGATTTCACCGGCGTCCGCCTTCTGGAGCTCTGGCGGCTGGTGACTTACCAGTTTCTCCACGGCGATCCGTGGCACCTGTTCGTCAACATGATCGGGTTGTATTTTTTCGGGACTCAGTTGGAGCGGCTTTGGGGATCGAGGCAATTCGTCATATTCTACCTGGTCTGCGGCGTGGCCGGAGGCATCGCGTTCCTGATTCTCGGGCCGCTGATCGCCGGCGAGGACATGCTGGTCGGGGCCAGCGGGGCGATTCTCGGCCTGCTCGCGGCCTGCGCGATCCTGTTTCCGCGGATGATCGTCCTGTTCCTGTTTTTCCCCGTGCCCATCCGCTGGCTGGCGATCGGATTGGGCGTGCTGTACGTATTGAACATCATCTGGTCCGGCAGCCTCTCCGACGTCTGCCACCTGGGCGGCATGCTCACCGGAGTCGTTTTCATCGCGTTTCAGCCGTTCTGGCGGCAGTTTCGCACCGAAGCCCGGCGCGGCCAGTGGCAGCAGCGCGTGCAACAGGAGCAGACCGAGCAGGAAGAGGTGGATCGGATTCTCGACAAGGTTCATCGCGAGGGCATCGGCAGTCTTTCTCGCCATGAGAAGAAGGTTCTGCGGCAGGCCACGGAACACCAGCGAAATCGTGACGAACGCATTCGCCGCGATTTGAGACGATAGTGCACAGACGGCAGATCAGGTAGTACAGTTCAGGAGACGGACGGTGGCGGAACTCGTTTTCCAGCAGTGCATCAACCCGCAATGCGGTTCGACCTTCGGGGTCGACGAGGTCATTTTCAGTTGCCCGCGATGCGGCGAACTGCTCGACACGAAATACGATTGGGACAGGCTGGCGCCGCCCCGGACGCTGCGCGACTTCGAGGGCCGCTGGTGCACCAAGGCCAGCCCGTACGACTTTTCCGGCGTCTGGCGGTTCCGCGAGTTGCTTCCGTTCGTCGAGCCGGAGAACATCATCACCGTCGGCGAAGGCCGCACGCTGCTCCAGCGGGCCGACCTGCTCGCCCGGTACATCGGCCATCAGCCGGGCAAGCTCTTCCTCCAGTACGAGGGGCTCAACCCCTCCGGCAGCTTCAAGGACAACGGGATGACCGCTGCGTTCAGCCTGGCCCGCAAGCTTGGCATGCGGCGGGTGGCCTGCGCCTCGACGGGCAACACCTCGGCCTCGCTGGCGATGTACGCCGGCATGTCCGGCACGATGCAGGGGATCGTGTTCATCGGGTCGGGCAAGATCGCCTACGGCAAGCTTTCGCAGGCTCTCGAGTACGGGGCGTTGACGCTCCAGGTTCAGGGCGACTTCGACACGTGCCTCAAGCAGGTCCGCGCCGCCTCCGATCGGCTGGGCCTCTATCTGATGAACTCGGTCAACCCGTTCCGCCTCGAAGGGCAGAAGACCATCATGTACCGCATTCTGGAGGCCCGCGACTGGCAGCCGCCGGACTGGATCATCGTTCCGGGCGGCAACCTGGGCAACAGCAGCGCGTTCGGCAAGGCCTTCGCCGAACTCCACGAATTCGGCCTGATCGACCGCATTCCGCGGCTGGCGATCATCAACGCGACCGGGGCCAACACCCTCTACGACCTCTACGAACGCCAGGGCGTCCGATGGAACCAGGGGCACATCGACCGGGCCAAGATCGACGCCCACTACGCCAAACTGGACGCGGAGAACTACAAGGCCCACACGATCGCCTCAGCCATCGAGATCGGCCGGCCCGTCAACCTCAAGAAGGCGATCCGGGCGCTAGAGATCTGCAGCGGCGTGGTCCGCGAGGTCTCCGACGAGGACATCATGGAGCACAAGGCGATGGTCGGCCGGTTCGGCTTCGGCTGCGAACCCGCCTCCGCCGCCTCGGTCGCCGGGCTGCACCTGTTGTTGAAGGAAGGCGTGATCGCGCCCTCCGAGAGCGTGGCGTGCGTGCTGACCGGGCACCTGCTCAAGGATCCGGACGCCACCGTGGCCTACCACACGGGCATCAACATGAAGAAGGCGACGCCGCCGCCGGTCGAAGAGCCGAAGGGCGAACTGGCGAACCGGCCCATCCAGGTCGCCGACAATCTCGATTCGATCTGCCGCGTGCTGGAATCCCATACGCCGACGGTCGCCCGCGACCAGGCGCCGGCGTTTCCGTCGATCGCGCCGCTGGTCATCGAGCATTGAGTGGGCACGGCCGCCGTATAGGCAGTATCGACAAACGTGGCTGGCGACTAACGGCGAAGACGTGATTCATGAAATGACACCACAGAACTTGACGGAACGATCCCTCGACCTGCTCGACCGCTGGATCGACGCGTCCGAGCAATACTGGTACACCTGTCCCGACCGACGCGAACTCGGCTGCTACGGCACCGGCTACAATTCGTGGGGCGTCCAGACCAACCAGAAGTACATCGCCGCGGCGGCCACGCTGGGCGCGATGCGAAACCGCGACCGCGCCACCGCCCGCGCCCTGGCCGCTTTGCGGTTCAGTCTGGCCAGCCACGTCAGCGGCGACTACCACTGCACCGACAAGACGACGTGGGGCCGAACGTGGATCAGCGGCCTCGGCATCGAACGGATGATGTTCGCGATCAGGCTACTCGACCCGCACCTGACCGGCGACGACCGTCGGGCCCTGCGGCGGGTCCTGATCGACGAAGCCGAGTGGATACTGGACGGCTATCATCGTCACAACCAAAGCACCATCGGCGGCCACCGCTGGGCCAGCCAAGGGCTCAACGTGCCCGAATCCAACATCTGGAACGGGGCGATCCTCTGGCGGGCCGCCTCCATGTACGGCGATCATCCGCGGGCAGATGAGTTCCGCGAGCGGGCCCACCTGTTCCTGGTCAACAGCGTCAGCGTTCCCGGCGACGCCGAAAACGAGACCGTTCTTGCCGGCAAGACCGTGCGTGAACGTCATCTGGGCGACAATTTCTTTCCTCACTACGCCCTCGATCACCACGGGTACTGTAACGTCGGCTACATGGCCATCTGCGTCAGCAACGCCGCCATGCTCCACTTCGACGCCATAGGGTTCGGCTGGCCAGCGCCCGAGACGCTCTACCACCACCAAGCCGATCTGTGGGCTGTGCTTCGCCGCATGGTCTTCGCCGACGGCCGACTTGCCCGTATCGGCGGCGACACGCGCCTGCGATACACCTACTGCCAGGAGTACCTGCTGCCCAGCCTCATCTTCGCCGCCGACCGCTTCGGCGACCATCACGCCCTGAGCCTGGCCGACCGCCAACTGGCCATGATCGAGCGCGAAGCCGAGTTCTGCGGCGACGGCTCCTTCTACAGCCAGCGGCTTGAAAAGCTCGCCTCGCACACACCCTACTACTACACCCGTGTCGAATCCGACCGCTCGTGCTCGCTGGCCCAGCTCTGCGTCCATCTGGCCCTGACCGAATTGCCCGAACCGGCTGACGAACCGTTTGAGGCCAGCGTCTCGGGCGGCTGGCACGAACCGGAGTACGGGGCGATCCTGCATCGGACCGCTAGACGCCTGGTTTCGGTCGCCTGGCGTGGTTTCCACGGCCCGATCGCGTTTTGCCAGAGTCCGAGCGACGGCCACACCGCCGAGTGGGAGCGCAACCTCTCCGGCTGGGTTGAGGTCCTTAACCACCGCTACCGGGAAGCGCCTCGACCGCCGGCGATCCGCATCGAGAAGACCGCCGGTGAGCCCATCGACGGCGGCTTCGTCGCCACCGGGGTCTTCCGGGAGAGCGCGCACGTCGAACTGGCGGAGGGATGGAGCAGCGAGGACTGCATCCGCCACGCCATCGCCTACGCCGCGCTGCCTGACGGGCGGACGCTGGTCGGCCTTCAGCACGCGGTGACCGCCGACCGGCGGCTGTTCCTCGGCCGCATCGAAGGCATGGGCCTGAACCTGCCCAACGACCTCTACAACGACTTTCGCCGCCGGATCGTCACCGCCAAGGGTGAGACGATGATCGAGTCGCCGCCCAGCCGCGACGAGCTTGTGCCGCTCGAGACCGCGTGGATCAACATCGAGGGCACAATCGGGGCCATCGGGCTCTACGGCGCCGATCAGATGTTCCTTCGCCGCTCCGCCGACCGGCTCGGCGGCCCGGCCCATCCATCCCTCTACGTCGAGCGTTTCTGCTTCGGCGCCCGTCAAGGCGTCTTTGATACGCCGCCTTGCACCGTCGTGCTCGATGTCGGCTGGGCCGTCCTCGCCGACGCCGACCCGGCGACCACCCAACGTTTCCACGACTCCAACCGCACGGCCCTACTGCCCATATCCGGCGACCGCGTCCGCGCCGTCCGCATCCGCGGAACCGATGACAACCTCTACACCGTGATCGCGAACTTCTCCGACGCCGACCAAGTGATCGACCACGACGGCCAACCCATCCGCATCCCCTCCTGCCAGACCGTCATCATCCCCACCGAACCGGCACCATAGCGCCCTCGGCGCCCGCGTTAACTTAATACTCAAGACCTGACCCCATCGGATCAGGTCTTGGAAGTCTGGTCGGATTGGACCGACGATGCCGCAGATTGCCGACCGGAGGTTCTACTCCGGTATCTGTTCGGCTACCTGTCCATCGTCGCCAAATAGATGGTCACGCGGCGGTTCCTGGCCTTGCCCTCGGGTGTGCGGTTCTCGGCGATCGGCTGGGTTTGCCCCACACCCCTGGTGGTCATGCGACCCGCGTCAATCCCGCCGCCGCGAAGCACCTCAGCCACCGCCTCGGCGCGGGCCTCGCTGAGCCCCTGATTGTCGGCGGACTTGCCAAGCTGCCGCAGATTGGCGATGGTGGCCGACTTTGCGACCCGATCGGTGTCTGTGTGGCCTACGATCGTCAGGGCCCGATCCCTCACCTGATCGTTGTTAAGTATCTCGGCAAGCTTCTCGAGGGCGGCCCTGGCCCGCGGCTTGACGACGGTGGAACCCGAGTCGAAGGTGGTGTCGGACCGGAACTGGAACATGCCCTTATCCCGGTCGAATTCGAAGAGATTCGGGTACCTCTGGTCGAGATCTTCCACGGCCGCGACCACCGCTGGCGGAACCGGCGGCGGTTCGGGCGCCGGGGTGACCACAGGCTCGGGCTCAACCACGGGAGCCGGGGCGGGAGTCGGGGTCGGTCTGGGCGGCGCTGTGACCGGCTCCACCATCACCGTTTCCGGAAAGGGCTTGGGCCTCGGCCGGCAGCACGCGCAGCCAGTAAGCCCCCCGCAGACCAGCAGAACCGTCAGCACTACCGTCACAACTTCCCTAATCCGGTACATCACCATCTCCTTTGCTCGATCCAAGGGTCAGAGGCCGAACGCAAAGCCATCTGCGAAACCGCCGGCCGCTTCTCGCCCAGCCCACTATACCCCATACATGGAATACCAGCGGACGCCCCACGGGGCTTCCACCAATAATATCTATCATTAGTTTGCCGGCCGAAACGGGAAAAGCAAGCGCATTTCTCCTCAACGACCCCGATTCCGCCGGGAGAGCGGGGGCGAGGCCGGCCCTGTCGCAGCCCGGTTCTGAACACCGCCTTGACCCGGGTTGCGAATTCGGCAACAATGGAGCACCGCTTGGGTGAGCGCGGAAGGGAGGCACTGATGACGGTCAACTTAACGGCAGTATGTGGGCACTGCCGTCAGCGTGTGGCGGCGAGGCACGAAGTCCGCGACGGCAAAGTGTTCCTGGTCAAGCAGTGCCCGCGCTGCGGCGGGAGCGAGGCCCTGGTGAGCACGGACGCCGCGGCCTGGCAGCACAAGCGCGACATCTGGGGCTATGACCCGACCGAGCCGACCGGCTGCAGCCTGCACTGCGACACCTGTCGGATCGACCATACGCCGACGATTGTCTTTGTCGAAGTGACAAATCGCTGCAACATGAGCTGTCCGATCTGCATCGCGACCGTTCAGAGCGTCGGGTTCGACTATCATCCGCCCCTGGAATACTTCGCGAAGCTGTTCGTTCAGTTGGGCCGTCTGAAGCCTAAGCCGTTCGTCGAGCTGTATGGCGGCGAGCCGACCCTGCGGGAGGACCTGGTGGAGATCGTGCGTCTGGCACGCCGCCAGGGCCTTCGTCCCCGGGTGGTGACCAACGCCATCCGCCTCGCCGACGAAGACTACTGCCGCAGCTTGTGCGAGGCGAAGGTGCCCCTGCGGATATCCTACGACGGGCCCGATCCGGAGACGTACCAGCGGCTGCGAGGCGACCCGCACGTGGGCGAACTGAAACGGCGGGCACTGGCAAACCTCCGCAAGTACAACCCGCGAAAACACGCGATGCTCTGCTGCCTCGGATTGAAGGTTAACGACAAGCACGTCGGCGACATCCTCGCCACGTGTCACGAATACCGCGACGTCATCGAACAGGTGGGCTTCATCCCTCTCAAGGAGGACTGGCAGGGCGACGGCGTTCAGCCGCCCCACCATACCACGCAGGAAGACGCCGAGCGGGCGATCCGCGAGGGTGTTGTGGACGGCCGGGTGGATTTCATTCCCGCCGGTTTCGTCCACTGGCTTGCCCCGTCGAGGCGGTTTTTCACGGAGAATCCGCGGTCCAAGAACTTCATGTTCAGCGGCTCTCATCCCAACTGCGAGTCGGTCACCTTCCTCGTCTCCGACGGCACGAACTACCGCAGCATCAACCACTACCTTAAGATGCCCCTGGACCGCCTCGCCGAAGAGGTGTTTCGCCGGGCAAGGGTCCTCAACGACCGGCTCGCCCGCCTGGACCCGCACAAGTTCCTTCAACGATGGCGCGGACGATGGCTGGTCGCCAGAACGTTCGTTCCCCTGATGTGCCGGGCGGCGGACCTGCGCGCCGTATTTAGGGGGCATCCGTTCCGCGCCGCGGCGAGAATCCTCGCCGGCGCGGTGCGTGGCGAACGGATTTGGGATGCCTTGCGCCGCGTGACCGGACTGCCAAGTCTCCTGCGGGTCGGGACCTTGCCGTTCGAGGAGTATCTCACCGTGGAATCCCAGCGGCTGGCCAAGTGCAGAGGCGTTTTCGCGTATGAGGACGCTCGCGACGGCTCGTTGCAGTCCATCCCCGTCTGCACCTGGTTTCTCTACCGCAAGGAGGTTCTCCGAACCATCAGCGAGAAGTACGGCGTGGCTCGATCGACTCGCGAAACCAGTCCGAGCCCGGCGGCGCCGTC
>JAAYCJ010000279.1 GCA_012729815.1 Phycisphaerae bacterium
CGCTTCGGCCGGCGGTTCCTGCTGGCGGCGGTCAGGGTCAGCGACCCGCAGACGCGATTCGAGCGGCTCAGAAGGCGAAACGATCCGCGCGACCCGGATACCCGCGAGGAGTTCGATCGCCAGGAGCGAGCGGAGGAGGAGCTCTTCGGCCTCCGCCAGACGCACGACATGGCCGACCTGGAGATCCGCAACGACGGCCCGCTCGAAGACTTCCATCGGGCGATCGATCGATTGATTGACAAGGTGACCGGCTATATGCGGGTGGACCGTCCGCAGCGGACCTCGTCGCTGCCGCCGAGCCTGTACGGCTTCGTGCCGCGAACCTACTGCGCCGAACGGGTGGCGAAGCTCTCGGACGACGCCGAACGCGGCGACGGCGACCCGCTGGACATCTGCGTCGTGAGCGAACGCCCGGTCAGCCGGTCGGAGGTGATCCTGAACGCGAAGGTCATCGGCGTGATCCAGTGCATCGACGACGAGGACGCGGACGACAAGATCATCGGCGTCCTGGAGAACGATCCGTTCTGGTCGTACGCGGAGGACCTCTCGGACATTCCCGACGTCCTGGTCCAGCGGCTTCGCCACTACTTCAGCACGTACAAGAACCTGCCGCGCAAGCCGTCGCGGATGGACATCCGGCAGATCGCCGGACGCGATCGGGCAATGGCGGTCGTAAAGGCGGCGATGGACGACTACCAGGAATACTATCGCCTGATCGACGAGCGAACGGCGGCGACAACTGAGGCGAGGCCATAGAACCAAAGGAGGTTGTCACGATGCTCAGACGAACCGACGAATTGATCGGCTACGCCGTCCACGCAACCGACGGCGAGCTCGGCAACGCCATGGACTTCTACTTCGACACGCTGCGGTGGACGGTGCGCTACCTGCTGGTCGATTCGGCAACATGGCTGGGCGACCGCCAGGTCCTGATCGCTCCGCCGTCGCTGGGTCAGCCGGACGTACACACCGGGCGGATCCCGGTCAACCTGAGTCGCCAGCAGATCGCAAACAGCCCGCCGGTCACTGAGGATCAGCCGCTGACCCGCCAGCGGGAGCAGGAACTCGCCACGTACTATGGCTGGCCGCTGGACCGGCCGATCCCCGAATCGGACGCGCCGGGCCCAGCCGACCAGGAGCCCGTCATTATCCCGCCGGACCTCGACTCACCGCCGACCTACACGCTGGAAGAGCGAATGGTCGAGTCATGGCTCCGCAGCGCCAAACGGATCACCGAGTTCCTGGTGCTCGCGGCGGACGGCGAGGTCGGGCCGGTGGACGACCTGCTGATCGACACCGACGGCTGGATCATCAAGTACCTGATCGTCCAGGTGACCGACGCCGACCGGCCCAGGAAGGTCCTGCTGGCCCCGGAGTGGGCGACGCAAGTGACCTGGACGCAGGGCGTGATCGAGTTCGCGTTGTGGCGCGAGCAGATGATCCAGAGTCCGGAGTACGACGATGCGACATCGGTGAGCCGCGACTTCGAAACGACCCTCAGCGACTACTACGGACGACCGTATCGCAGAGAGTGAGAAACTCTGGATCGCTGATTACATTCTGACTTCTTCTCTGTCCAAAGCCCCCGCTCTCTCACGGTCGCGGCTCTTGGAGAGGCGGTCGCGGCGGTTTGGGATTTACAGCGGCATCGGGTTTTCGCATAATGTCGCGAAAACTGAAGGGTGGCGCTATGGCGAAAACCTCGAGCGGCGGACGGATCGGGTACAACAAGGGCGTCTTCACGCTGAGCTACAACGGCGTCGAGTATCTCAAGTCGGACCGGGTGATGTTCGCACCGACGCTGGCGAAACAGAACCTGCCGGAACCGGCGAAAACCACCTTTCGCAACAACACGCTGACGTACCGCTTCGATCGCGGACCGATCGCCACACTGAAGGTGACGTTCGAGGTCCGCAAGGGCCGCTTCGAGGTCGCCTCCGAGGCTGTGGCGGCCAGGAACGTGACGCTTTCGGCGTGGAACGTCTTCGGGCCGGGCCGCACGTTCGCGGGCTTCGATCAGATCGTGGTGGCCAATCCGAACATCAAGGGCCGACTGACCACCGGCGTGTTCGACAAGATGCGGCTTGACGATCAGTTCCGGTCGGTCACGCACACGATGGGGCTGGGCCTGCCGTCGTGGTTCTTTCCGCTGCCGACGCACTACATGCTGGCCTGCTACCGGCACATGCTGTTTCTCGGTTTGGACGAGGTGGGCGATTTCTCGGAGTGGACGATCGGCTACGAGGGCAAGAACATCACGCAGTGGTCGCTGGACTATGGCGAACACCTGTCGTTCAAGAAGGGCCAGACTCTCCGCTCGCCGCGGTGGATCGGCTTCTTCGTGGACACCGACAACCCGTTCGACCCGTGGCCGATCTACACCGCGATGCTCAGAAAACGCAGCCGCATCACCAACCCGCACGATGATCGGCCGGCGTGGTGGGCCGATCTGAACTACGTGAC
>JAAYCJ010000280.1 GCA_012729815.1 Phycisphaerae bacterium
ATCTGGGTGAACAGTGGCACAGCAGAGGCAAGAACGACAAGGCCCGCAAGCACTACGTCGAGGCCGTGTGATGGGAGCCCGACTGCGTGCCCGCCTACAACAACCTCGCCAAGATCCTCGCGGCGGAAGGCAAACACGCCGAGGCGACGGAGGTCTGCCGGCGAGGCCTGATCTTCTCGCCCGACAGCGCCGTCCTCCACTGCACTCTGGGGACGCTGCTCGCCCGACAGGGACAGCGGACCGAGGCGATCAAGGAATTCCAGACCGCCCTGCGATTCGACCCGAATTCGGCGCCGGCCCGCGACTCACTGAGAATCCTCCTGAATGGACCGAACTGATCACACTCGACGAAGGAACGCACCGGGACCGTGCATGATGGCCCTCTTGCGGGTCTTGACGCTGCTCGTGTCCGTATCAGCAACGACCGGCGATTGCTTCGCAACCTCGTGGGCCTGTCACGTGATCGATGATTCCTCGCGGGGAGCCGATGGCATCAAGCTGGCGGACATCGACGGAGACGCTCTGCTCGACATCGCCACCGGCTGGGAGGAAGGCGGCGTCACCCGGGCCTATCTGAATCCCGGTCCGGCCGACTCCGGCGAGCCCTGGTCCGCCGTGACGGTTGGACACACGACCTCCGTGGAAGACGCCGTCTGGGCGGACCTCGACGCCGACGGCGCAACCGACATCGTAACCTGCTGCGAAGGCGACACACGTACCATGTTCGTGAACTGGGCCCCCACCGACAAAGATCGCCTGCTGTCGGCGTCGGCCTGGAGGCAGGAGGAAATCCCTGCCACGAAGGATCGAATGCAGTGGATGTACGCGCGGCCCGTCGATGTGGACGGCCACAACGGCATCGATCTTATCGCCGGGGGCAAGAATCGCGATGCCCAACTCGGATGGCTCGAATCGCCACCCGATCCATGTCACATGGAGGACTGGCGATGGCATCCGATCTCGGAGGCCGGCTGGATCATGTCCATCCTGCCCTGCGATATGGATCACGACGGGGACGTGGACATTCTGATCACGGACCGAAAAGGTCCGGCACGCGGCTGTCGCTGGCTGGAGAACCCCGGACGAGGCGCCGCCCAGAGTCAGCCATGGTCCAGTCATTTCGTCGGCGGACAAGATCGAGAAGTCATGTTCGCCGCAATGGCTGACCTGGACCGCGACGGCCTGGAGGACCTGCTGGTCGCGAGCAAGCCGGCGGAGGTCCTGTACCTGCGGCGTCTTGACGCCACCGGCAGGAGGTGGACCGAGTCCCGAATCGCCTTCCCGGCGAACATGGGCGGCGCCAAGGGGATCGCCGCCGGCGACATCGATCTGGACGGGCAACTCGACATCGTGATCTCTTGCGAGGGCGCCGTCCCGCCGAAGTCAGGGGTCAGGTGGCTCTCGTACGGGGAATCGCCCTTCGAACCGACGTGGCATGGGCACGAGATCAGCGGTCCGGCGGGCATCAAGTACGACCAGATCGAACTGCTCGATCTCGACGCGGACGGCGACCTCGACGTGCTGACATGCGAAGAGCAGCACGAAGCCAAGGGGCTCGGCGTCGTCTGGTACGAGAATCCCGCTCGATAGGAAGAAGGTGTGCGGTGCACGCCCTACTGCGGAACTCAATTGGCGACTCGTTCGACTATAGGATGGAGTGAGCGAGGACGCTCGCCCTACCCGACAGCCCAGGAGTGTGAACAATGCAGAGGACCACAAAAGCCGCGACACGATACCATGCGATAGCCACCGCTCTGATCCTTGTCCTCGCAGGCGGCGCCTTGCAGGCGGCAGCCGACGCCAACGCGTCCTGCCCGTACTTTGCGATTCAGGTCGTGGACCGCCAGACCGGTCGCGGCGTACCACTGGTCGAAT
>JAAYCJ010000281.1 GCA_012729815.1 Phycisphaerae bacterium
CGAGCGTGTGGGGAAGTAGCCGACCTCCCGTTTGGTCAAAGTCGTCGCACAGCCCCCCGTGCATGGCTTCGACCCTTCCTCGGCCAGCCTCCCCACCCGCTCGTACTCCCTAGCGGCAGCGGCAGATGGTAGGTTCGTTCGCTCACCGCCCTGCGGTCTTCGGAACCGCGGGGAAGACAGCCGGCCCCCCAGCAAATGTCCGTCGTCGGAACCCCGCACCCCTCGTGCCGGTATTCCAAGTCGTTCGGCCATCTTCCCCACCCGTCCGAACCCCCCAGCGGCAGCGGCAGAAGTTCGTGGATCACCGAGCCTCGACAGCCCTGACCGAGTGACCTTTGCCTTTTCCCCTGGCCCTCCCAGGCGGCTTGTCTCAAGCTTCCGCCCCGCCTGTGCCCTTGTGCGTGGGTCTCGATCATCTCCGTCGCCGGCTCATCGCCTCTACGAGCGTTTGATTAAGTTGTCAATCTCATCATCGATCGTACACTTATCTTTTAACCGATCCTGGAGGCTTTTCAATCGGTACGCGAACTGATTCTCTCATCGAGGAAGCTCCGTCGGGCCTCATCGGGGAATCCCCGATCCCTTGGGCCTCCAGATGGATATGCCGCGCGAAAGCCCGTTGGACCGAATTCCCGCCATAGGGCCTGCGGCACGGCTTTAAAGCCTGCACAAGCGGTTGGTAATGTGACCGGACTGCCACTTTGCACCCTCAAGCATCCTCTCCCGCCGCCCACCCCTTGTCATCCGCCTAGGCCGCGCTGCCGCCCAAGGCCCGGTAGATACCTACGCACCGGGCCGCCGCCTCGCTCCAACGGAAACGGCCCACCTCGGCCAGTCCGTTGCGCCGAAGCGCCTCGTGCAGCACCGGCCGAGTCAAGACGGCGATGATCTTGTTGGCCATCTCGTGGATATCCCAGAAATCCACCTTCAGCACGTGCCGCAGCACCTCCGCAACGCCCGACTGCTTCGAAATGATCACCGGAACCTGCCGGGCCATCGCCTCCAGCGGGGCGATCCCGAACGGCTCCGAGACGCTGGGCATCACGTACAGGTCGGCCATCCGGTACACGCGTTCCACCTGGTCGCCGCTGAGAAACCCGGTGAACAGCACCCGATGCCCGACTCCCATCGCCGCCGCCATCTCGATCGTCCGCCGCATCATGTCGCCGTTGCCCGCCATCACGAACTTGACGTCATCGAGCTTTTCTAGCACCTTCTTTGCCGCAGCCAGGAAGTATTCGGGGCCTTTCTGCATGGTGACCCGCCCGAGGAACAGCACCACCTTTTCATCCTTGCGGATTCCCTCAATCGGCCCCGCCGCACACGGGCTGCAGCCGTTGTGCACCACCTCCACCTTCGACTCGGCGACTCCATAATGCGTCACGCACAGCCGCTTGGTCAGATGGCTGACCGCGATGATCCGGTTGGCCGCGTGCATGCCGTGCCGTTCGATATCGTAGATGATCTGATTGACGTTGGGACCGGAGCGGTCGAATTCAGTCGAGTGGACATGCACCACCAGCGGCTTGCCCGTCAGGTCGGCGGCCATGATCCCGGCCGGATAGGTCATCCAGTCGTGGGCGTGGATGATCTCGAACTCCTCCTCGCACGCCAGTTCCGCCACCTCGTGGGCGTACCGGTGCACCTCGCCGAACAGATCGCCCCGGTAGTGGCCGCCCGGCCCGGCGAATCCCTCGACCGGTTTATCTCGCCCGCGCCGATGGGCCGCACCACCGCCCCCGCCGCCGGCCCGTCGAAAGGCCCCAGTCCCCGTCCGCTCCTTGCCACCGGCCGCATGCCTGGGATCGGGGCTCTGATACGGACGCAGGCTTGAAGCAACCGCATGGAACCGCACGTGCCCCCCGCCACGGGCCGACCGCCCTTCTCCCAGCCCGCCGCCGGCCCAGACCAGCCGTACATGGCCCGCCGGTTCAGAAGGGACCGGCGCCGGCAGCACGAACTCGATATCCACCCCCATTTCGCTCATCGCCTTCGTCAGCCCGTAGCAGGCCGTCCCCAGTCCTCCACTGATCAACGGCGGGAACTCCCACCCCAGCATCAACACTCTCATCGGATTGCCCCCTTTGCGGCCGCGGCTGACACCGTAGTCGCCATAGCGTCGCTGTATCCTGCTCCCGCCGGTTCAACGGATCGCTCAGATGGCCGCTGCGACCGGCGCCCGTTCCTCGCACTCCGCCTTCTCACGCCGCACCGACTCGTCGCGAATTGCCAGCTCCTTGCGATCCACCCGTACGTGCAGCGGGGCGCTGATGCCCAAACTCACCTTGTTGCCCTGGATCGACAATACGGTGATCTCGACTTCGCCCCCGATCACGATCGTCTCGTTCTTCCGCCTGGACAGAACCAACATGCGAGGCTCCTTCCTGCATCCGCAACTCAGCGCATCGCCGACTCCCTTGGCGTGTGCTGTGGATGTCCGCCCGGAATTCCCGGCTCCTTCGGTCCGGAACCCCATGCGCCCGACTGCGCCGGACCGTGCTCGCCCAGCGACTCGAACAGCTCCCGCGCCACCTGGCCGGGAGAGTCCCAGTCGATGTCCGCCGCCTCGCTGTAGAGCATCTGCTCGATCACCGCCGCGGTCGCCCGCGCCGCCGCCGCCCGATCATGCGGCATGCCCCCATCCGGCTCGCCGGCCAGCGCGCTGAACCACCGGTACAGGCTGACCAAAGCCGCGGGATCGTTCTGATGGGCGTGGGCGAGAATGCGTGAAAGCTGCTCTATACTCTTCCGGTTCGCCTGCGCCATCGGACGCAGGCCATGATCGACGGCGTCCTTGCTGCCTGTCCTCTTCACCTCGGGTGCCTCCCGCGCTGTTGTGGCCACAAGAGGAGGCGGCTCCCGACTTACGTCCTGGCGGTGAGTGGTCGCGCGCCCTCTTCTGGCATCGGTCTCTGGCAATCGCCATTAAAGACCACCACGACCGCCATATCAATCGGCGCAACGCCTGATTCTGGGGTCGGGGACGCAGGAAAAGACGCCTCGGGCGATTCCCCCATATCCCTCATAATGCCTTGCCGGCCAGGCGGATAGTCATAGCTTGCTGCTCTGAGCCCACTGGATCGCGTGCTGCAGCAACTCCGTGGCGTTCTTGAGCTTGAGCTTCTCCTTGATGTTGGCCCGATACGTCTCGATCGTCTTGACGCTCAGGTGAAGCTTCTCGGCGATCTGGCGGGTGCCAAACCCCTGGCCGATCAACTGGAAGACCTCAAGCTCCCGGTCGCTGAGCAGTTCCAGCGGATTCTGCACCTCCGCCGGACCGGTCAGAAACTTCGACACCAGCCGTGAAGAGATGCGGCTGCTCAGGTAAATCTGCCCCGCCACAACCCGGCGAATCGCCTGCAGCACCGTCGTGGCCGCCTCCTCCTTCATGATGTAGCCCATCGCGCCCGCCCGGATCACCCGCTCGGCAAAAACCGACTCATCGTGCATCGAAAGGCCCAGGATCGGCAAATCCGGCATCCGGGCCTTGAGATCCTTGATCAACTCGATGCCGTTCATGTCCTTCAGCGAGATGTCCACCACCGCGATATCCGGCTTGATCTTGGGGATCTGCTTGTAGGCCTCCAGACCGGTCTCCGATTCGCCGCAGACCGCCAAGTCATCCTCCTGGTCGATCAGCCGGGCCAGCCCCTGCCGGACCACCGGATGGTCGTCCACCAGGTACACCTGCGTTATCTTCTTTTCCCGTCCGCTCTTGGAATTCTCAGCCATGATCCGCCAAACCGTCCATACCCATTACACCTCTCAAGCCGGTGTCGGCCCGAAGCAGGGAAAACGGCACTCCACGACCGTCCCACCCCCGGAATTGCGGCGAACCTCCACGTTCGCGTTGATCGTTCGCGCCCGGTGCTTCATGATCGTCAGCCCCATACCGTCGCGGGGCGCCTCCCGGTCCGGGATCCCCACCCCGTCATCGGTCACGCGTAGCCTAGCATCTCCGCCTCCCGAAGTCAAACTGATAACGATATTCCTCGGCTTACCGTGTTTGACCGCGTTGTTGATCGCCTCCTGGGCGATGCGGTACAGGTGCGTCGCCTCAATATTGTTGTGGATCAGCACCGGCTGATCGCACTCAAAACGGCACGGAATGTCGAAAACGTTCTCGGTGGTCGCCGCCAGCTCCTCCAGCGAACTCATCAGCCCGTCCGCCCCAAGCTCCACCGGGCACAGCCCGCGGGCCAGCGAGCGGCTCTGCTTGATGCTCTGATTCGCCAGCCGCGACAACTCGCCCGCGTCCTGGGCCTCCGGCACACGGCGAGTCGCCAGCTTCTGCTCCAGAACCTTGCTGAGAAACGCCATGCCCGTCAGGGTCTGACCCAGCACGTCGTGCAGATCCTGTCCGATCCGCCGACGCTCGGAGTCGGAAATCTCGAGGATCTCCTCCTGCAGCCGCCGGCGCTCCGTCACGTCCAGCAGCGAGAGCACCAGCCCCTCCGGCCGGCCGTCGGGGCCCGTCAACGGCTGGAGACTCCAGTCCCAATAGGTAACTCCGCGGTCCGGACTCCCGGAATAGCGAAACGGCTTCTCGTGGGCCACGTAGGCTTCGCCGGTGGCAAGCACCCGGCGGAAGATGCCCTCGTTCTCTTCGTTGGGATAGAGCTTGAAGTGATTCTTGCCCACGAAAAAATCCGGCTCCTGCCCGTCGGCCATCGCATAGGCCCGATTCACGCGGATGAAGTTCAGGTCCGTATCGAGGTAGGCCACCAGAAGGTGAATGTTCGAGAACATCCGTTCCAGCAGCTCGTTGGACTTGCGCAGGGCATCCTCAAACCGCTTCCGTTCGATCGCGTAGCGGATCGACCGCACCAGCAGATGGGTGTCGTACTGCCCCTTGACCAGATAGTCCTGGGCGCCCGCCCGGACCGCTTCGAACGCCAGCAGCTCATCGTCGAGCCCCGTCAGCACGACGATCGGGGCCGACGGACAAACCGGCTGAATCCGCGACACCGTGTCCAGGCCCACGCTGTCCGGAAGCGAAAGGTCCAGCAGCACCACGTCGAAACTCGACGCGCCCAACCGCTCGACCGCCTCCGCCAGGCACTGGGCTTCCGTCACCGCGAACTTCGTGACCGAGGTTTCCTTCAGGACTTCCTTGAGGAGCAGCGCATCCCCCGGGTTGTCCTCCACCAACAGAATCCGAATCGATTCGACCAACATCAACGTCAAGCACCCCCACTCGCCGTCTGAATCACCTCGTCGGCAACGCCGCCGTCTTGAACCAGAACGTCTCGATCGCCCTGATGACCCGCACGAAGTTCTCGTAGTCCACCGGCTTCGAAATGTAGCAGTTCACCTGCATATTATAGGCTTCGATCACGTCCTCATCCGAGTCGGACGTGGTCAGAATCACCACCGGAATCCGCCTTAGGTCCGGGTGGGCTTTCATCTCGGTCAGGATCTCCCGGCCGCTCTTTTTCGGCAGATTCAGATCCAGGATCACCAGGTCCGGCTTGTTCTGGTGGGCGTACCGGCCCTGGCGATGAAGAAACTCCATGGCGTTGCTGCCGTCCTCCAGGACGTGCAGCTTCACCGGCGCGTCCCGCAGGGCCTCTTTCGTCAGCAGCACGTCGCCGTGATTATCTTCGATCAAGAGGATTTCTCTTGGTCTTGTCAGAACCGCACCGTTCATACATACGCTCCAGAAGTGCCGGGAAGTCGAGCCGGAATCGGCTGGTCCGCCCGTGTCATGCAGACGCCACCGCTGTCTGCATCGGTTGAGACGGAACCCAACCTGGATCCCGTTTCAGCTATATCCTCTTCTCTTTTCTCAACGTCTCTACCGCCGCTTCCGCGTCTCGGCATCCTGACTTAGACCACTCAAAATGAAAGGACTGACTAACCGGCAGACCAGCAAGAAAGGAGCATCTGGCTCTGCGACAGCACGGCAAGTTGAGAAATACTCAGTCTCACTTCCAATACACAACAAGACGTTGCGATTTCCGAGAGATCTATCCCATTCAGAACGAGCCCAAAAACCTCGGTCCGCCGAGCCCGACCGGACCCGCCTTCCCTATCCCCATTATACGATCAGCGGCCAGTCGCGATTGCCTTCACAACCACACTTAATCTTATAACCGACCGGAGTGCTATTTACAACTTTTTCCCACATCGAACGCGCTGCGGAACCTCGCCTCCGCCGATGGGAACTCAGGGCTGCTGAACGTACGGCTGACCCGCAGTGTAGAGGTCCAGACGGCCCTGCAGTTCCCCCAGAACCTCTTGGCGACCCTTCTGGCGGCAGAGCACGATCGCCCGGCTTACCAGTTCCCGCGCCTCGTCGAACTGCCCCGCCGCCGCCAACGCCGCCGCCAAGGTGTCCAATACCGCCGGATCACTCCCATCGGTCAGCGCATGGGCCTTGCGGGCCAGATCAACCGCCTCTGCGGGAGCCGATATCGCCGGAACCGTCGCCAGCAGCCACGCCAGGGCATTCAGCATCTCCGGCTGGTCCGGTTTCAGAGCCACCGCCTGTCGATAGGCCGTCGCCGCGGCGTTCATCTGCCCAAGCCTCTCGAGAACCTGCCCAAGCCGATAGTGGGCCGAGGCCAGTTCCGGATTCCCCTCAATGGCCAGACGATAATGCTCCGCCGCCGCCTCAGGCTGCCCACGAACCGCCAGCACATCGGCCAGCAGCGCGTGGACCTCCGGCTGGTTCGGGTCGATCTCCAGCGACCGACCGAACAGCTCGGCCGCCTGATCGTACTGCTGTTGCTTATAGAGCAACAATCCCAGGCGGCTTGCCGCCTCCGTATTGTCTGGACAAAGCCGCAATGCCTCGCGGTAATGTCCAGCCGCCTCATCGACCTCTCCGGTTTCCACCAGTAGATGCCCCAGATGCAGGTGAGCTTCCGGATAGTCTCCCTTGATTTGCACCGCCCGCTTGGCCTGCTCGAGCGCATCGGTTATCAGCCCAAGCCGACCCAGAACCACCGCCAGGTTCACCCGCGCCCGATGATGAGACGGCACCAGCCTCAGCGCCTCTTCGTAATGCTCCCGCGCCGCTTCGAACTCCCCCAGTTCCGCCTGCACCAAGCCAAGGTTGAAGTGCGCCTCGCTGTAGTCCGGCTTGAGCTCCAGGGCAACCCGGTAGTCCGCGATCGCCTCAGCGGTCTTCCCCTGCCGGGCCAGCACGAACGCCCGGCCGAAATAGGCATCCGGTAGGTCCGGCCGCAGCTCCGCCGTCCGCGCAAACTCCTCCACCGCCAGATCCAACTGGTCCCGATCCACCGCGTGGTGGGCCAACGCAAAGTGCAGTTCCGCTTCGTAGTCGAGCCGTTCCTCGCAGAACGGCCCAGCCGCGACGCCCGCTACCACGATCACCAAAGCCAGCCCCACCACCGCCATCAGCCGCCGGATACGACGCCTTTGGATCGCCTCGACCAAGCCCACCACTCCGGCCCCCGCCAAGACGGCTAGTACCGGTACCACCGGCACGCGATACCGCGCGGTCACGAACACCGCCACCACCGCCAGCGGGTAGAGCACCACGAACAGCACCACCGGCCCCGGAATCCGCCGCCCGTACAGCGCCGCGCCTATCGCCGCCATCGGCAAGAGCAGGCCAAAGGGAAACCCAAACTCCCCGACCTTCCACGCCAGCCCGGACAGCAGCGCGGACCATCTCCTGTACAGATACATGTCCACGTTCCGCGGCAGTTCCCGCGACGTGACGAAACGCAAACCCTTTTCCCATAACCCACTTAGGAATGCCGCGGGTTGCTCGGTGGCAAAGTCCAGCACCTGGCGGTTGAAAAACCGCTGCTCCTCCCACAGCCCCACCGCTCCGTGCCGGGCGGGCAGGCCCACCAGATCGTCCCACGACTGGCCCGGACGGACGTTGAGGGTTCGACAGACGTCCGGATTGTTGCCGATGTAGAGGTTGATCCCTCCGCTGGCCGGCAGGACGGCGAATTTGCCCGTGGCCTGGCGGTCCAGCAGGGCCACCGGCACCGAGCCCACGGCAAACCCGCCCGCTCCGGCAAGCAAAACGGCCGCCGTCCGCCGCCGATCCGCGTTGCGGATCATCACCAGGGCCAGCCAGATCGCCCCGGCGGCCACAAAGGGCAAAAAGGTCGGGCGCGTCAGCACCGCCGCCGCGGCCGCCAGTCCCAGAACCAGTCCGGCCGGCAAGGTCTTCCGCTCCGCCGTCCGCAGGAACAGCAGGACCATCGCCACCGACCAGAACGCAGCCAGACCCGCCGCCACTAACTCACCCTCAAAGAATATCAGCGGTCCGTAGAAGGCGACCGCGACGGCTGCGATCACTCCAACCGGCCAGCCGAACGCCTTCCGTCCCAGCCGGAACGTCAGCGCGCACGTGATCGCCCCGATCACCGCCTGGACGATCTTCGCCCAGACCATCGAGCCGCCGGTCACCGCGTACACCGTGCCCAGAAACGTCGGGTACAGAAACGGCTGCCAGAAAAACCGATCGTCGAATCCCTGTCCCGCCGCCAGGTCGCGGGCCATCCGATCGTAGGTGTAGGCGTCGACCACCGGCGACTCGAACGTCGGGTTCTCGGCGCTCTCATACAGGTAAGCCAGCCGGACCGCCAAGGCCAGCAGGAACATCACCACGGCTGCCCGCCACGGACGACGGCGACGGGACGGGTTCGACGGGGCCTCGTTGGCTGGAGGCGCCGCCTTCGTCGCATTCCGAACTCGTGCCCGCTTTACCGTCATCGCTTCGGCGGTCTCCAGCCGTCCCCGACGCCGCCCATACTACTGGAGCCGCACCGATCGTGCAAGCCAGCCTATCCATCGCCACCCAACGCGGGTATACTGTCGTATCTATGAACTGGCTGAACTTCGGTATCGTCGCCTACGTGACCACGGTCCTGCAGACCGCTCTGGTTCCCGTTCTGCTGCCCGAGAGTTTTCAGCCGAACCTGTTCATCGTGGTCGCCGTCTACTATCTCCTGACCGCCCAGGACGAGCGGGTGCTGCTGGCGGCGCTGGTCTTGGGAGCGCTGGCGGACCTGTCCAGCCTCGCTCCACTCGGTTCGCAGACGGTGGCGTTCGCCGTCGTGGCCTGGTTCGTGCGGGCGATCAAACCGATCCTCTTCGCCGAACTGGCTACTGCCCATGCCTTCGCCGCGGCGATCTCGTTCCTGGCGATGTTGATGGTCTACCGGCTGATTGCGGCGGTGGCCCCGGGAGGGGTGCCAACCGGATTGGGAGTATTCCAGGTCGCGCTCCAGGCTGCGGCGACCGCCCTGGCCGCCGCCCTGGTCCGCCAGTTCCTCGGACGCCGCCTGAAGCCCGGGCGGTGAAACCGGATACAATAAGTAAAGCGTCAAGGCGAGCGGCTTGTGTTCAAGTCCCGGATCAAAATCCTGCTGCTGATCTCCGCGTTCGTCGGTGCGGCCCTCGTCGGCCGGCTGGCCAATCTTCAGGTGCGCCGCGCCGACCACTTCCGCACCGAACTTGAGACCCGCCGCGAGCCGATGTACCTGCCCATCCCAGCCAACCGTGGGCGAATCCTGGCCAGAACGGCCGGCGGACGCGGGACCGCGGAACTGGTCACCAATCGTCCCGCCTTCGAACTGGGCGTGCTGTACCCCGCTATGAAACCGGATGGGCAGTGGGTCAGCCAGTGCCTGCGCGAGATGCGCAAGGAGTATCGCAACGCCAGCCAGCCCTCCCGTCCAAACGATGAGTTCCTTCGCCAGGAACTGGACCGGCGGCTCGCACGGTTCTGGTCCGATCTGGCCGAACTGATCGTTGTGCCGCCGGGTGAGTTGGAGGCTCGCTGCCGCAACACGATCGAGATCGTCAGCCGCATCCGCAAAGCGGTCGAAGCCCGTCACGGCCCGGCCGACTATCCGCTGGCTGAGGAACGCTTGCTCCACCCGATCGCCACCGATCTGACCGAGGCCGACGCCGTCCGGCTGCGGATGGCCCTGGTCGATCAGCCGTGGGCGGTCGTTTTGCCCAGCCGGTCGCGCGTCTACTGCCGCGGCCAGACCCTCTGCCACCTCCTGGGACGAAGCCGCGCCCTGCCCGGATCGGCCCGGAAAACCTCCGAAAAGCAGGATCATGACTATCTGCCCGGCGAAGTTCGCGGCATCAGCGGCCTGGAGCTGGCCTGCGAGACGCAGCTTAAGGGCCATCGCGGCTGGGCGCAACTGGCCGACCCGCCTCAACGTGAGGTCGAACCGGTCGACGGCCACGATATCTTGCTGACCATCGACCTGGATCTCCAGGAGTATGTCGAGGAACTTCTGGAACAGCGGCTGATCGAGCTGCGCCGCCCGGAACCGGAAGGCTCGCCGCGCGACTATCCCACCGGGGCGGCTGCGGTCGTACTCGACCTTCGCGACCAGAGCCTTCTGGCCCTGGCTTCGGTTCCACGATTCGATCCAGCCCGGTACGGCGAGGAGTTCGAAGCCCTCAAGGACGACTACAAGGGCAAGCCCATGTTCAACCGCGCCCTGATGGGCCAGTACCCGCCCGGCTCGATCATCAAACCGGCGGTGGCCCAGATCGCTCTGGACCGCCGGGCGATCGGGTTCGACCGGACCTTCACCTGCGAACCGCACGCCCAAATGGACCCGTCGATCAAAGCCTTCCGCTGCTGGCAGCCGGCGGGCCACGGAACGCTCGACGTGGTCGGCGGCATCGCCCACAGTTGCGACATCTTCTTCTACCACGTCGGTCAGGCGATCGGGGCCGAACGGCTGGCGGAGTGCTACCGCATCTACGGCCTCGGAGCCAAGCCGCCCGGCACCTTCGGCGACGAGGCGCACCGGTTCCCGCTGTTCTGCTACGCCGGCCGCGTGCCGACTCCCGAGTGGGTCCAGCGCCGCCACCAGCGCGGCATGAGCGTCGGCGACGCGTGGAACATGGCGATCGGCCAGGGCGATCTGCTGGTCACGCCGCTCCAGGCGGCCGTGATGCTCTCAGCCCTGCTGACCGACGAGTTGAGGCCGGTCCGTTTGATCGAGGAACGGCCCAACCCGCCGATCGCCCGGCTGAACCACGACGCGCGGGCCCTGCGGCTGGTGCGAGAGGGTATGGACAGGGTGATCAACGACCGGTCGGCGACCGCCTACGAGTACGCCCACAGCGACCGCGTGCGCCTGGCGGGCAAGACCGGCTCGGCCGAGGCCGACCTGATCAAGCTCTGGAAGGTCTCCTACACCGTCTTCCGCGACGGTCTGCCGCAGCGGCGGGATGACTACGCCTTCGACCGCCAGCGGTTCGTCCAGGATACGCTCGCCGTCGAACCCGAAGCCGCCGATTTCACCTACGAACGCGTGGTCTATCCGACCGTCGCCGACGAGGAGGAACGCGAGTCGCTGGCCCATGCCTGGTTCATGGGCTACGCTCCAGCCGATCGGCCGCGGGTCGCCGTCGTCGTCCTGATCGAATACGGCATGGCCGGCGGTTCCGCCGCCGGGCCGGTCTTTCGCGATATCGCCCACAAGTGCCTCGAATTGGGATACCTGAACTAAGATGCGAGCCAACGGCTGGTCCATCACGGCGCTCCTGAAGCTCTCGCCCGCCTCGTGGGCGATCATCCTCGCCTCGGTCACCCTCTCGCTGATCGGCCTGATCGTCTTTGCCCGGCTCGCCGACGGGACCGGGCCGACCTCGACATTTGCCCCCGGCTATCTGAAGCGCCAGGCCGCGTACCTGGCCGTCTCGCTGATCGCGATGCTGGCGGTCAGCAAGATCAGTTACCTTCGCATCGGCCGGTGGGCCTATCCGCTTTTCGCCCTGACCATCGCGCTGCTCTTCGCCGTGCTGGTCTTCGGGCATCTCGGCCAGTCGGCGCCGGTCGTCAAGGACGTTTTCCCGAAGATCAACGGTTCGTGCCGCTGGATCAAGCTCCCCTTCTTCCAGATCCAGCCGTCCGAGCTCGTCAAGATCAGCTACATCCTGGCCCTGGCGATGTACCTGCGCTACCGGAGCAACTACCGTCGGTTTCTCGGGCTGATCGAGCCGTTCGCCTTCACGCTTCTTCCGATGATCCTGATCCTGCTCGAACCGGACCTGGGCACGGTGATGCTGCTGTTTCCGGTCCTCTTTCTGACGCTCTTCGCAGCGGGGGCCAAGACGCGGCACCTGGTGGCGATCGTCGCCCTGATGGTGCTGGCCTCGCCGCTGCTCTACTTCAAGATGGCCGACTATCAAAAGGGCCGTCTGGCCGGCGTGCTGCTTCAATCGCCCAAGGTCCGCGCCTACCTGGAGCAGCATCCGCGGGTCAAGCAGGCCGTCTGCCCGGGCGAATCGCTTCGCCGATGGGAGCCGCGACAGGGCTATCAGCTTCACCACTCGAAGATGGCCGTCGGCTCCGGCGGCGTGCTGGGTTTTCCCGGCGGACCGGGCCCGTACACCTCCGGCGCCTATCACCTGCCCGAATCGCACAACGATTTTGTCTTCTCGATCATCGGCCACCAGTTCGGCTTCGTCGGCAGCCTCCTGGTGATCGGGCTCTACGGGATCATCGTGGTCTCGCTGATCGAGATCGCCGGCGTGGTGGTCGAACCGTTCGGACGGCTGATCGTGGTCGGGACGTTCGCGATGATTCTGACCCAGGCGGCGATCAACATGGCCATGACCATCGGGCTGATGCCGATCACCGGCGTGACCCTGCCGTTTGTCAGTTACGGCGGAAGCAGCTTGCTTACGTTCTTTATTCTGATAGGCTTGTGCGTGTCGGTCGATCGGACCCGTCCGGTGGTGATGGGCCCGCGGCCGTTCGAGTTTCCGGATGACGACGCATGACGGCAACGCCGAAGACCATCGACATTCCGTTCAGCGACGGCTATGCCGCCCGAGCCCGGTTCTGGCCGGGCGAAAAGGCGGCCGTGCTGTATCTGCACGGCATCCAGTCGCACGGGTTGTGGTTCGAAGCCTCGGCTGGTTATTTGGCCGAACAGGGCTACGCCGTGCTTCTGCCCGATCGTCGCGGCAGCGGCCTGAACCGCGAGGCCCGCGGCGACGTGCGGCACTTTCGCCGGTGGATCGCCGACACAGCCGAACTGGCCCGCGACCTGGCCCATCGCACCGGTAAGCCGAAAGTCCACCTGCTGGCGGTCAGTTGGGGCGGCAAGCTCGCCGCCGCCGCCGCCCAGGCCCATCCGGAGCTGTTCGCCAGCCTCACGCTGGTCACCCCGGGCATCTTTCCAGCCGTCGATCTGCCGCTGGCGGTCAAGATCCACATCGCCCTCTCGATCTTCGCACGGCCACGAAAGCCATTCCCGATCCCCCTCAACGAACCACAGCTCTTCACTGATAATCCGGTCCGCCAGCGGTTCATCGAGACGGATGAGAACCGCCTGACCCGCGTGACCGCCCGGTTCCTCGGCCATTCGATCCTGCTCGACCGCCGCGTGCGGATCGCCGACCTGCACTTCCCGTTCCCGGTCAAGCTGTATCTGGCGGGGCATGAGCGGATCATCGACAACCCGCGGACGCTCCGCCTGTACCGAAGCTGGCGGGCACCGCGCAAGGCGCTGGCCTGCTACGACGATGCCTGTCACACCCTCGAATTCGAACCCGATCCGTCGGCTTATCTGGCCGACCTGAAGGAGTGGATGGATGAAGTCTCCGCGTAGGGCGTCTTTCGCCCGGCTCGCCGCGTTCGGCGCACTCGTTCTGGTCTGCTCCGGATGCGCCCAGCAGGTGCAGCGAATCCTGCCGCAGCCCGAGCTGCCCCCCCGCGAGAGCCACTGGGTCGATACCGACGACAACTGGACGCTGCACGTGTGGCACTATCCGCCGGTCCAACTGTCTGACGCGAAGGATCCGGTGATCCTCTGCCACGGCCTGAGCCACAATAACAGCTACTGGGACGTCGCCTCGTCCGTCTCGCTGGCCCGCCATCTTCAGCGCAGCGGTTACGACGTCTGGAACGTCTCGCTGCGCGGGACCGGCCAGTCAACCAAACCCAAGCTCAACCAGCTCAAGCAGCTCTTCCGCCTCAACGTCTCGGTGTTCAATCCGGCCGGACTGGTCAATCGTCAGCCGGCCCTTCTGCGGATGAACTGGACCGTCGATGATCACATCCACTACGACCTGCCCGCGGTAATCGATTACGTCCGGCGGACCACCGGTCACCGGCAGGTGCACTGGATCGGCCACAGCATGGGCGCGATGGTCATGTTCGCCCACCTGGCCACCGGCGATCCCTCAGCCATCAATTCGTTCGTCGGTGTCTCCGGACCGATGCTGCTGGTGCGGCCGGGCAACGACGTCTATGAACTGATGGCCCAGCAGGCGGATTTCGTCCGCATCGGCAACCTCGCCGCCGGCACGAACTTCCGCGCCGTCGTCGGCACGCTGACCGGCTCGCTGTCCAACACCAAGATCGATGAGCTCTTCATGAACGACAGGAACGTCGATACCGGCGTGCTGCATGCGTTCTATTACACCTGCGAGGAGGACATCTCGCCCGGCCAGCTCGACCAGCTCATCCGCTACCTCAAGACCGGCCACTTCCACAGCTACGACGGCAAGATCGACTACACCGCCCTCGTCGAGAAGATCGAGACGCCGACCTTTCAACTCGTCGGCCAGCTCGACAACATGATCGACCCCGGCTGCGCCAAGGTCATCCACGAGCGGCTCGCCTCGGCCGACAAGCGGTTCCGCATGTTCGGCACGATCAACGGCCACGCCGCCAACTACGGCCACGACGACATCATACTCGGCCGGCACGCCGCCGCCGACGTCTTTCCCGAAATCACCGCCTGGCTCAACGACCATCCGGCGAGCCAACCCACCACGCAGCCGACCACTACCACTCGCCCGTCGCTCCTGCCGCGATTGCCGCTCCTCAACGAAATCCTGCCGGCCAGGAAGCAGTAGGACGTGATCGCCCCTCTTGGAGAGCGAGATCGTGAAGGAGCGGGGTCTGTGACCTTCTCGTTCACGATCCGATACCCTGACGAGGAAGCAAAAGAAGATTACATCAACTCCGGATGCTCTTGACGAATCCACTCCTCAACCCGCTGCCGAACGGTTTGAGCGGCCTCAACTATCTCCGCGACCTCAACGTCGGATACCCCACCAGCCCTTTCATATTCCGTCATGTTCCGCTTCTTTCGAAAGGCATCCAACTGCCGAACTGTCGTGGCCGAGAGCCCGACGGTAAGGCCAAGAGACTGCAGAATGCGGTAATGATGGGAATCCCGACCCGCCCGGTAGCCTGCGGCGGCGAGAGCGGCGGTCGCTGATTGCAGCACAGCATTGTAGGCGATGCTAAACCGCCAATCCGGGCTCAGGCCCTCGGACTGGCAATCACTCATATCCCGGTCGGCGATCGCCAGCAGGTCGGCGATTTCCTGACTGCTGCTCCGATGCGGGATGACCCATCCGTTAGTCGCCCAGTCGGTCAAGTTCATCCTCGCCTCCAATCAGAAACACCTTGGGCGCCTTCATTACCGCAGTAACGAAATGATGCTCTGACGCAAGCTTACTGCGAAATTCCACTCGCGAGTATACGGTCGGGTTGACCTCTCGTCCGATGAGCTCTTGTGCTTCGCCCATTGCGGAGACCACTTCCGCAAAACCAGCCTTCCCGATCACCATCACGTCTATGTCACTTTCCGGGCCGGCTTGACCGTTGGCTTGGCTGCCATAGACAAACGCCACGTCGATCCGGTCCGCCAACGGTGACAGCGCTTCGGCCAGACGGTCCGCGAGGCCAGCCGTCTTGCGGATCAAGCTCGAAAGCTCAGGAAAGGCCGGGCACCGACGATTGGCTTGGTAGTACGTGCGGTTCCCGTCGCGGGTCTCCAACAGAATGCCACACTCCGCCAGCCCCTTGAGTTCCCGCCGGACCGTGCCGACCGCTCCGCCGGTTCTTCGCACCACGTCGCGAAGATGCCATCGCCTCTCCGGCGCCATCAGCAACAGGGCCAGCACATTCTTGCGCACCTGCGGAAACAGCCAGTCAATCATGGGCTTTCTAACTGTTCTCATATTGCGCACAATTGTGCGCTTATTGCGCACAATTATCAAGCCCTTCTTTGGCTGATATGGATGGGAACTAGCCAGCGGAACTGCTGGTGAAAGAGTCCGCCGGGTTGGCGGCCTCTCCATGCACGGGCGACCGACGAAGCCTTCACGCTCCGGGGATCTTCCAGAACTTATCCAACGGGTCCTGGTAGTCGGTGATCCTACCGGCCAGCACGTCGTCGTAGCGCACGATCTCGCCGCGCGTCGCCGATTCGTAGCAGGCGATCGACATGGCCTTGGAACGCAGGCCCGCCTCGCCGTCCATTTCGGGCGACCCGCCGGTGGCCACCGCGCGAACGAAGTCGGCCACCTCGATGGCAAAGCCGTCGGTCGAACCGAACGGGAACAGGTGCTCCCGCTCGGACTGGCTCAGCGACGCGAGGTACTGCTCTTCGATCTGTTCCGATGTGACGGTCCCATCCTCGGTGACCGCCTCGCCCCCGCCCTGGAACGGGTGCATCACGAACCCCTTGTCCGTCATGATGCCGCGGCTGCCGTAGTACCGCCCGTGGCGGCGATCCTCGCACGGGCAGACCCGCGACGAGGTCCACGTGAACCGCACGCCGTTCTTGAAGTTGATCACCACGTGCCATTCGTCCTCGACGTCGAGCGTCGCCCGACCGAGCACCGGCGCGTCGTCCACTGTGATCGCGCTGAGCGTGCTCATCCGGCAGTACACCGTCTCCGGCTCGCCGAACATGTGGACCAGCATATCGGAGGTGTGGGCACCGCTGTCCATAATCATCCCGCCGCCGGTCAGCGCCTTGATCGCCCGCCATTTCCACAGCGGCTCAGCCGGGTTCAGCGGCGAGTGGTTCAGATGCACGATGTCCACCGCCCGCACCTCGCCCACCAGCTTCTTCTGCGTCAGCGCCCACGCGCACGCCCGTGAGGTCCGGTACCGGCGGATGTTCTCGCCCGTCGCCAGCACTTTGCCCGCCCGCTTGGCCGCCGCGATGATCGCCCGGCTCGCCCGGATGGTCAAACCCAGCGGCTTTTCCACCATCACGTGCAAGCCGCCTTCGAGGCACTCGATCGCTACATTGTGATGGAAGCAGTGCGGCAAGCACAGGTCCGCCGCCTCCGCCAACCCGCGCGACACCAACTCCTTGACGCTCGCGCACACCGCCGGAGCGTTCTTCTGGAATTGACCGATCTCGCCCGCCGCCCGCTCGGCGTTGGCCGCCACCGGATCGACGCACGCCGTCACCTCGAACCAGTCGCATCCGCGCTCGTGCAGATCGCGCATGCCGCGAATGTGATTCCGCGAAATGTTCCCGCAGCCGACCAGGGCCAGTCTCACTTTAGCCATGACGAACTCGCTCCTTCTGCACCGCCTCGACGCACTTTGACAGCGCCGGGACCGGATTGTTCACGTCGCCTTCGTACTCCAGAATTTCCTCGCCGGTGAACCCTTTGGCCGCCAGCGTCTGGTACAGCTTGGGCAGATCGAGGTTGCCCGTCCCGACCACCACGTCCTCCGGCTTGCCCGCACGGTCGAACACGAAGTCCTTCAGGTGCAGCCCGTAGAGCCGGTCGGCGAACCGCTCAGCCACCGCCACCGGGTCCTCGTGCGAGTCCAGCATCCACGCCGTATCCAGCATCAGCCCGATCCGCGGGCTGGTCTGCTTGAACACCGCCGACAGCATCTGGCTCGAGCCCAGCCAATGCCGCCCGCCGTGGTTGTGGATGGCCAAATTCACGTCGTACTTGTCCGCCAGCCGCTCCGCCGTCCGATACGCCTGCGGCGCCGCCGCGACGTCGAAATCCACGCCCATCAGCTTGATCCCCGCCGCCTGGCAGAAGCGGAAGTACTTCTCCTCGACCTCCGGCCGATCGGCGAACCGCTGCACTCCAATGCTCACGATCGCCACCCCCGCCTTCTTGTACGTCGCGATCGCCTTCGCGTGCGTGCTCTCGTCGTCGAAGTTCACGTGCACGCCGCACACCTCGATCGCGTCCAAGCCGATCGCCTTGACCTTCTGGGCCACCTCGGCGTTGTCCTTGAACCCGCGAAAACAATAGCTCTGGATTGCCAGTTTCTTGCCGCTCATGGGAAACCTCCTGTTCCGGCTGCGCATCAGAAAGCCGTCGATCCCGCCAGCATACCTCCGGCCACCGCGCACCGGCCATGACCAAAACCGCAAAAACAATGTCAGATTCTGCAGCCGGAGTCCTCCGCTCTTGTCCGCGTGGTCCGCGTGCTCCGTGCAATCCCCCTTCAGACCTCCGACGGCGACCGGCCGAACATCCGCTTGAACGCCCGCGAAAACTGGTACGGATCGTCAAAGCCCACACAGTACGCCGCCTCCTTGACCGTCATCTCCGACCCCGCCAGCAGCACCCGCGCCCGCTCCAGCCGCGCCCGCAGAAACAGCCGCGCCGGCGAATCGTCCAAGATCGCCCGGCACTTGTGCGACAGCGAACTCTCCGAAATGTGCAGCGCCGCCGCCATCTCGGCCACGCTCAACGGCTTGCTCACGTTCATCCGGCAAAGCCGCGAAAACTGCCGGGCAAAACCGGATTCGCTGGAGAGGTCCAGAAACCGCTGGTTGATCGACTCCGGCGGAAACGCCCGCACGAGATTCCAGAAGAACTGCTCCAGCAAAGCGTCCTGAACGTACGAAGCTACCGCGTCCGCCTTTCGCCCCTCGCGCTGGATCGCCCGGATCAGCGGCCAGAAGGTCCGCCGCTCGGCCCGGAACCGCTGCCCCGACGGACCCACCGACTCAGCCAGAAGGCCCGGCGGCTCCTCGCCGTACCACCGCGTGTCGAAATGGAACGCCAGACCGAAGTACCGCAGCGGCGGCTCGCAGTAGTCCTGATGCAGGTCGCCCGGCCGAATCACCAGCACGTCGTTGCGACCCAGCACCAGCCGCTCTTCGTTCAGCCGGCACCGATACACCCCCTGATCGACCAGGATGATCTCGTACTGCTGGTGCCGATGGGCTGGATACTCGTACGCCGCTTGGACCTCGATGATGCCCATCCCGTCGAACACCGGCACGATGCGCACCACCGGCTCAGCGGACGACGCCCGCGAGACACTTTCCACAGAAAGCCCGGGCCGCGTAACCATGCCACCGCTTCTATTTCGATCCTGCGAAGAATTGCGCGATCTTCTGCGCCGTCGGCTGCTCGATCACGCCGCGGTCGGTGATGATCGCACTGACCAGCTCAGCCGGCGTCACGTCGAACGCCGGGTTCCACACCTTCGCGTCGCTCACCGTGATACAGCGATCGCCCATACGGCGGACCTCATCGGCGTTGCGCTCCTCGATCGGAATGTCCCTGCCGCCGGCCAGGCTCAGGTCGAACGTGCTGACCGGCGCCGCCACGTAGAACGGAATCCCGTGCTGCCGGGCCAGCACCGCCAGGCTGTACGTGCCGATCTTGTTGGCCACGTCGCCGTTCGCCGCGATCCGGTCGGCCCCGGTGATCACCACGTTGACCTTGCCCAACTGCATCGCGTAGCCGGCCATATCGTCGCAGATCAGCGTCGCGTCCACGCCCGCCTGCGCCAACTCCCAATACGTCAGGCGCGAGCCCTGCAGCACCGGCCGCGTCTCGTCGACCAGCACCGAAAACCGCCGGCCCTGCGCCCACGCCTCAAAGATCACCGCCAGCGCCGTCCCGTAAAACGCGGTGGCCAGCGATCCGGCGTTGCAGTGCGTCAGCACGCCGGACCGGTCGCGGATGTACGCCGCCCCGTGCCGACCGATCGACCGACACATGGCCCGGTCCTCTTCGTCAATCCCCTTCGCCTCCGCCAGCAGCCCGTCCAGAAACGCCTCGCGACCGCCGGCCGTCTTCGCCAGTTCCCGACCCTTCGACGCCATCCGATCCAGCGCCCAGAACAGGTTCACCGCCGTCGGCCGCGATCGCTTCAGATAGGCCACGCCCTCCTCAAGTTTGGCCACCGCCTCGCGCAGGTCATTGCCGCGCCGCGCCGCGATCACCGCGCCGTATCCCGCTGAGACTCCAATCGCCGGAGCTCCGCGAACCGCCAGCGTCGCAATCGCCTCGTACACCTGCTCGACCGTCTCGCACGCCAGGTACACGACCTCGCCCGGCAGCAACCGCTGATCGATCAACTCAAGCCGACCGTCCACTCCGCCCGCCCATCGCAGCGTCTCCGGCAACGCAATCGTCCGTTCCACTCTTTGTCTCCTGACCGACTCGTCGCGGCGAACCGCCGCCGCTCACCGTGACCTTCTTATATCATATCCGGCCCGCCCCTTCCCGCCCAATCTCCACTCCTGTAGCCATTCGACATCTATCGACGCGATCCACACTGACGGATGTGCTGGCGTCAGACGCATTCACGGCACGATGACCCGGAGCATCTGGCATATGGCTCTCGCCTGCATCGCCGATGCGAAGAACCTTCTCAGCGGAAGACGACGTTAGCGCCGAAGTCGTGGAGACGACATCCGCTATCGCCAGCGCGTCATCCGCTGGTGACCCTCCCTCGGCATCAGAACCGATTGAACACCTCGTGGCCCGGCCGAAGCGAACCGTCCATCAGCACGAACGCCATGAACCCAGCCAAGCCGATCGGCCCGTACTGCGCACGGTGCAGGTCCGCCACGGGCGACTCGTGCAGCGCGTGGGCGGTAAAACCGATCTTCCGTTTGGCGAGAATGCTCAACTCCGCCGTGAGCACCTCCACCCGCTTGGCGTCCTCCAGCGCGCCCCATCCCGTCTCCGTCGCCAGCAGCGGCTTGCCGACGCGATTGGCCAACGCCACCGTCTCGTCTACCACCGCCTCAACGTCCGCCGGAGTCGGAGCAAATGAATTCCACGCGTAGTACGGATGAAACGTGATCACATCGGAAATCGGCTCGATCCGCTCGATCTCCGCTAGTGAGGGAACGTGACCCACGCACAGCGGCGACGCCGCCCCCAGCGACTTGCAACGCTGGGAAAGCCTCGTCAGCCAATCCAGCACGTGCTTGCGGCTCTCTTCGGCCGGAACGTTGTTGAACGGCTCGTTGCACAGATCCCACAGCAGAATTCGCTGATCCTCAGCCAGCGATCCCACCACGCGGTCCAGGTACCGACCGTAGATCCCCTCGTCACCGCCGAACGTCCGAATCTGCTCGATCGACGTCCCGCCGAAATCCGGATAGCTCCGCCATCCGTTGAACAGCGTCGCGATCGCGCGAAGCCCATACCCCTCGACCACGTCCAGCACCCGCGCGAACCGCTCGACAAAGCCCTCCGGGTCCTGGATAAACGCGTCGTGCGAAAGCCACAGCCGAAGCGTGTTCATGCCGGGGAAAAACCGTTTGCCTCGGCCGATCTCCCGCTCGATCGCCGCTAGGTTGAACTTCGCGCCCCACAGCTCCAACCCGTGGCTGGCGTAGCTCGGCTGATAGTTGAACCCGCGAACCCACGAGTAAGATGTGTCGTTCAGAATATTCATGACCGCTTCTCCTTCACCCGATCCCACACCGACCGCAACTCCGACACGCTCAGGTCCGTCACGTGCGCCTGGCCGCCTTCGACCCGAAGGCTCGCCGGCCGCATCGCTTCGCCTTCGGTCGCCTCATAGTAACAGCTCATCGAAACCAATCCGCCGTTGCCGAAAATCTCGATGATTGACCGATCCACCAGGATGCGCAGGCCGATCCGACCGTCCACGGGCTCCAGCGGGGCCGAACGCCCCGCCGCCGTAAGCCGCCGCTCCTTCGCATCGTACACCACCGTCTGATTGTGAAGCTCGAAGACGAAACTTCCGTCTGCAGCGTCCGTCTCAAGCTCTATATCAAGCAACTCGCTGGAAACGTCGGCCAATGCATTCTCGTTCGACCTCAGCGTCAGCGGCCCCAAACGGCGCGTGCCAGTGCGGATATTCTCAATCTCCCGTACCGGCCAACGACAGACGACGACATCCTTGTCAACCCGCCGAAGCGACAGCTCCACCGGAAACGTCATGAACTGGCTGTACGGCATACCGGGAAGTGGAGCGTCGAACCGCCCGCCGGCGGCCCAGCCGATCTGAACGCGCCGGCCGTCGGGCACGTCGTTCCACGTCTGCGGAGCATACAGACAGTTGCCCCAGTCGAGCTTGCGCTTCTCGCTTTGCGGCTTGAAGGTCGCACCGTCGAACTCGCCAACCAGGTACTCGCCGTTGGCCCCGTGCAAGACCCACTGGGTCCTCCCGGCCTCGCCGTCCACCGGCAGCTCAAAGAGGTCCGGACACTCATGAAATCCCTCGATCGCGCTCAGCCGCGTCCAGCGCTTCAAATCGGGCGAACTGAAAAAGACAATCGACGCCTTCTGGAACAGCGCCATGATCCATCGCCCGCTGGGTTGGTGCCGGAAGATCCGCGGGTCGCGGTCCACCTCCGACAGCACCGGGTTGCCCACGTACTTGTGCCACACCCGTCCGCGGTCAACGCTGTACGCCAGCGATTGCGACTGCGGCAGACCGTGGTCGTAGCCCTGGCTGGTGTAAACCGCGACCAGGACCGGTTTGGGCCCCGTCTGAAACCCAGCCGTGTTGTCCCAATCCACCGCCGCCGAGCCCGACCACGCCTCGCCCAGATGGTCCGGAAAGATCGCCACCGGAAGCTCCGTCCAGTGCACCAGGTCCGCACTGACCGCATGGCCCCAGTGCTTATGAGCCGATGCGCAGCCGAACGGATTGTACTGAAAGAAAAGGTGGTACTCGCCCTCGTAGTACACCAGACCGTTCGGATCGTTCAGCCAGTTCCGCGCCGCGCTGAAATGAAATTGCGGCCGATGAATCTCATCGTACAATCCGCCGGACATAACCTGCTCCTCGACCCAAACCTCCGTCACGCCCGACAACGCCGCCACGAATCTAATCCCCGAACCGATGAATGCAAGCGGGAAAAGCGAATGGAAAATCACCGCGGATGTCTATCCGCCCTACGTCTCGTCGCCGAGGTTCTCCAAGATCGTCTGGGCCGACATCTGGATGATGGGATGCACCACGTCCGGCGCGATCTCCGCCAGGCCCTGCATCACGAACCGCCGCTCGTGCATCAGCGGATGAGGAACCATCAGCCGATCGGTCGAGATGATCTCCTCCCCGTAGAGCAGAATATCGAGATCGATCGTCCGCGGACCCCAGACCGTGGTGCGCTTCCTCCCCAACTCGCGCTCGATGGCCTGCAAAACGTCGAGCAGTCCTTCCGGTTCCAGCGACGTGTTGATCCTCGCCACCGCGTTCAGGAAATCCGGCTGCCCCTCCGGACCGCCGATAGCGGCGGTCTGGTAAACCGAACTGACCCGCACCACCTCAATTCGTTTGTGGCCACTCAGGGCGTTGATCGCCCGTTCGATGTACCTGGCCCGCGGCTCGATGTTCGACCCCAAGCCGATGTACGCCTCGGCCCCGGACTTGACCCCGGACCGCCCGGCCATGGCCTAATTCTCCCGCTGCCACGCCGCCGCTTCGACCGCGTTGTACAGCAGCAGCCGCGTCGTCACCGTCCCCACTCCGCCCGGCACCGGCGTGATCACCGCCGCCCGCTCGGCCGCCGGCTCGAACTCCACGTCGCCCACCATCTGATCGCCCACCTGGTTGACCCCCACGTCGATCACCACCGCCCCCCGCTTGATCCATTCGCCCTTGACCGCCTGCGGCGAACCCATCGCCGCGATCAGAATGTCCGCCCGCCCCACGTGCTCAGCCAGCTTGCCCGCTTTGCTCGTGCCGGTGTGGCACACCGTCACCGTCGCCGACAGCTTCCGCTCCAACAGCAGCAGCGCCGCCGGCTTGCCCACGATCGCGCTGCGACCCACGATCACCGTCTCCGCCCCCACCGTGTTGACCCCGATCGACTGAATCATCCGCACCGCCGCCAGCGCCGTGCACGGGGCCAGACGCTCCCGGTTGTACACCAACAGCCCCAGATTCTCCGGGTGAACCCCCTCGATGTCCTTGCGAAACGCGATCGAACACTGGGCCGCCCACGTGTTCAGGTGCTTCGGCAGCGGAGTCTGCAGAATGATGCCCGTCACCGACGGGTCGGTGTTGAGTTTCCCAATGAACGCGATGAGCTGTTCCTGCGTCGTCTCCGGCGGCAGGTGATGATGCTGATGATCGATCCCGTGCTTCTCAGCCTGTTTCTTCTGATTGCGGACGTAGACCTCGGTAGCGGGATCCTCGCCGACCTGAACGGCCGCGATCGAAACCCGCTGCACTCCCTTGGTCTGCAATTCCGCCAGCCTCTGCTGGATCTGCTCCGATATCCCGTCCGCGATGGGTTTGCCCTTGAGAATCTCCGCCATCCTGGTCCTCCGATTGCCGCGCGCCTCTCAGTCGTTCTGCTGCTCCTCGACCTCCGCCGGCGGCAGCAGGTCCGGCCGACGATGGCTGATCTCGTCCAGCAGGTCGTCGTAGCAGTCGAGCATGTAGCTGTCCACCAGATACTCCCGCTCCTGACCGTCCCGCTGATAGTACACCCGCACCAGCCCCTTTTCCCACTTGCTGTCGTCGACCCGAACCATGTCCGACCACGCGATCTTGTACTTGCCGTACACGTCGATCCCCGAATCGTCCGCCACCACCCGCGACCCGCTGGCCATCACGAGCCGGACTGCAGCCACCACCAGCGCAACGGCGCTGACGACGGCGATGACCTGATTGAGCAACACGTCCGTACTTGAGTGCTCTGCACGGAATTCCTCGTTGAGCCACCCGTCATACCCGTACCAGAGCGCAATCCCAATGAAAATGATAATTGCAATGATGAACCGGATCTTCCGCCCGTTCCCCATTCCACACTCGACCGACATGCCATTCTCCTGAATTCCCAGCCGATTGACCTGATTCGTTGCTTGCAGCGCACTCATTGTCGGTGAAACCCGGAACAACTGCAAGTATAAAGAAGGCTGACAATTAATAATACTTTCATCGCCTGATGCCATCCGCCCCACCCGTCGCAACCGGTTGCAGGAGCTGGATTATCGCTTGACTGGGGTTGGCCCGACCAGTAGCATGAATCTGATTGACCGGTTTAGCGGCCGACCGCCGCGCAGTGAGGATGTCGCGATGGATGTCAACCTGATAGCCCTTTCCCCAGCGGGCAGCCGGAAGGTCATCGCCCTGAACGCCGAGGTAACCACCGTCGGCCGCCAGACCGACTGTAACCTGCGGGTCCCGCTGGACGAAATCTCCCGCCAGCACTGCCAGTTCGTCGTCGAAGGCGATCGCGTTTCCGTCAAGGATCTCGGCAGTTCCAACGGCACCTTCGTCAACGATCAGAAGGTCATCCAGCGCGACTTGAACCCCGGCGACGTGGTCCGCTTGGCCAACGCCTTGGCCATGATGGTCCAAATTGATGGCCAGCCGGAACAGATTGACGAGAGCAGGCTGCGAAAGGCCAAACCGGCCCCTCAACCGCCCAAACCCAAATCGCGCGAACCGGTCGAACCGGCCACGCCCTTTACGGCGACCACCGCCGGTACGACTTCCGAGGATGAAGCCGACCAGATCCTCAGCGAATCCTTCTTCCTCGACGCTGAAGACGAAGACGAGGAATAGACGGCCGGGCAACCCTGCATGGGCCGGGACGTGCGGACGCGACACCCGGGGAATCGGGGAGCTTCCACGGAGTTAAGCACAATGACAATTGACTTCTATAAGATGCACGGGTTGGGCAACGACTACGTCTACGTGGACCTGTTCGCCCAGAAGATCGAAGCCGACTGGCCGGAACTGGCCCGACAGGTCTCGCCGCGCCAGTTCGGCGTCGGCAGCGACGGCCTGATCCTGATCTGCCCGGGCCAGCGCTCCGCGGTGCGGATGCGCATCTTCAACGCCGACGGGTCCGAGGCCCAGATGTGCGGCAACGGCCTCCGCTGCGCCGCCCGCTACGCCTATGAGCACGGGCTCCTGGACCGCGTTTTGGGCGAACTGCCCGAAGGTCTGGCCGCAGCCGCCGCCGGCTGGGCTTTGGCCGGCGGACAGTGGCGATCCGCCCCCATCGAAACCAGGGCCGGCATCCTCACTGTCGCCCTCCACGTGGTCGAAGGCAACCGGGTCGATCAGGTCGGCGTGGACATGGGCCGCCCGATCCTCGAAGCCGCCCGAATCCCCACCACCTTCTCCGCTGAGATGGTGGTCGCCCACCCCTTCGATTTGCCGGACGGGCAGGTCCGGATGACCTGCGTCTCGATGGGCAACCCGCACGCGGTCATCTTCACCGACCGTCTCGATGACGTGGACCTCGAGAGGATCGGGCCCTATATCGAGAATCACGAGCGCTTTCCCGAGCGGATCAACGTCCACTTCGCCAAGGCGCTGGGCCGCGATCGCGTCAAGGTGCTCACCTGGGAGCGCGGCAGCGGCCGGACCATGGCCTGCGGAACCGGGGCCTGCGCGGTCGCGGTGGCGGGCGGGCTCGAGGGCCGGCTTGACGGCGCGGTGGTCGCCGAACTGCCCGGCGGCGAACTGAGGCTGCTCTGGAACCGCCGTGACGACCACGTCTACATGCTCGGTCCGGCGACGATCGTGTTTGAGGGTACATGGTTGGGTCCGGTCTGATCCCGGACCCGAAGACGCGGGAGTGACGTAAGCGATGGAACTGCTGCGCCAGTTTCGCAAAACACTGACGGTCGGCGGGCTTCGCGTGGCGATGGAATGGTCGCAGCGGGCGGATACGCCCGCACCGGTCGAGGCCCTGCGATGGCTGGGACGCGGGCTGACCCGCACCGCGTTGCCGTTGCGGGTCCGACTGGCCCGCAACATGAGGCAGGCGGGCGTCCACCGCCCCGGCCTGGTCGATCAGCACTTCGAGCGGGTACTCGACCAGATGATCATGCTCGCCCACGTGTTCCGCGCGGGCTTTGCTCGCAGCGGATGCCTCGAACGCTTTGCCTTCGACGAGAGCTTCACCCGTCTTCAGCAGGCCTACGCCCTCGGCCGCGGCGTCCTGCTGATCGCTCCGCACATCTGCGGCTATCCGGTTATCCCGCCGGTCCTCACGCCGCGCATCCCGTGCAGCATCTACCTTCGCCGCAACAAAGATCCTCGCAAGATGCGGATCAACGAAGCCATCGGCCAGGCCGGCGACGGGCACCTCGTCTACCCGCCCGAAGGGGCCACGCGGGCCCAGAAGCTCCAGGTCGCCGTCGACGTCCTGCGCGAAGGACGGGTGCTGTTCATCACGCCCGATACGCTCCGCAAACCCGACGACGGCGTGCCGGTGAGCCTCTTCGGCCGAACCGTGCACTTTCCCACCGGCGTTCAGGTAATGGCCCTGCGCACCGGAGCGCCGATCGTCCCAGCCTGGTGGCACTGGGACGGCGGCGTCTATCGCATTCGCTTCGACGAGCCGATCGAACTGCCGCGCGGCGGAAAGGTCCGGCAGACCGCTGAGACCGCCGCCCGCCGGTGGGCCCAGCGCGTCGACGACTTTCTGCACGAACACCCCGCCATGTGGTGGAACTGGCTCGATCGAAGCTGGACCAAGGTCCTGCGCAGCCCCGTCTGAGCCGGCGTTGACCGCATTACCCCGGGGCGGTATAGTAGCAGGCGGCCGGATTGGACCCGGAAACAGGAGTAGGCAGATGAACCCACGTCTGGCATTGCCGCTGATCGTTTCGCTGCTCTGGACTTCCGGCTGCGCGCTGTCGCCGCGGCTCAATCCGCTCGGCAAAAACAACATCCGCCTGACCACCGTGGACACCAACCTGCTCGACGTGATGCTCCGTTTCTCGCCGCTGGCCCGCCAGCTCAGCGAGTCCCTCGACCGGCCGGTGGACGTCATGGCCGACTGGGACGCCAAGTCCATCCGCATCCACCTGACCTCGCAGAAGGTCACCGACTACTACCACCTGGTCTACCTGAACCCGGTCGACTACTGCGAAGTGGCCCGCGAAGTGGCGCTCGACCCGCTGGCGATCAAGCGGAACGTGCGCGGCGAAACCGGCGAAACCGCCCTGATCGTCGTGCACAAGGACAGCCCCATTCAGTCCGTCGCCGACCTGGAAGGCAAACGCATTGCCTTCGGCCCCTACGGCTCGCCGTACATGTTCTATAGCGTCCTGGAACTGCTGCGGGACGAGAAGCTGCCCATCTCGCTGGTCAAGTCCACCTTCGACTCCCGCGACAGCCTCGCCGTCGTCCAGAAGCTCCTGATGGGCTTCTCCGACGCGGGCGTGGTCACGCGGACCTGGTGGGAGACCACCAAGGACCGCAGCCTTGACCTCTCGCGCCTGCTCAAGGACGATCTGCGGATCATCGCCGAAACCCAACCGATGCCCGAACTCGTCTGGGCCGCCACCGAAACCCTCACCGCCGAGCAGAAGGCGGCCGTCGTCGAGGTGCTCACGCAGAAGGTCACCGAAATGCCCAGCGTGCTCGGCCCGCTCGGCGCCACCGGTTTTGAACCGATCGGGTCCGACGCGATGGAAGAGACCTGCCGCCGGATCGACCGGATCCGCAACATCCCGCCCAGACCGTCGCTGCTGCCCCTGTGACCGCAGACCACCTTAACCGCGTTTCCTGGCGATCTTCTTCTTCGCCGTTGTCCTGGCCGGCGGCTTTTGCAGCGCGATCTGCAGCAGCGTGTCGACGTTGCCGACGAAGCTGAACTCCAGGCCCTGCTGCATTTTCTTGGGCACCTCAGCGATGTCCTTCTTGTTCCGCTGGGGCAGAATCACGTGCTTGATGCCCGCCCGCTTGGCCGCCAGCACCTTCTCCTTGACCCCGCCGATCGGCAGCACCAGCCCGCGCAGCGTGATCTCGCCGGTCATCGCCACGTCCGCCCGCACCGGGACGCCCGTCTCCAGCGACACCAGCGAGGTGAACATCGCCACACCCGCCGACGGCCCGTCCTTGGGCACCGCGCCGGCCGGCACGTGGATGTGGAAATCCTTGTTGCCCAGGTCGTTCGTCTTGAGGTTCAGCTTGTCCGCCCGCGAGCGGATCAGCGAGTACGCCGCCTGGGCGCTTTCCCGCATCACGTCGCCGATCTGGCCGGTCAGCGTGAGGTTGCCCTTGCCCGGCATCGAGGTGGCCTCGATGAAGATGATCTCGCCGCCGAACGGCGTGTACGCCAGGCCGGTCGCCACGCCCGGCACCTGCGTCCGCACCGCCGTCTCCTGCTCGAACCGCACCGGCCCCAGGTAGCGCGAGACCGTGCGGTCGGTAACGGTGAACTTGCGGCGCTTGCCCTCGGCGATCTGGGCGGCGATCGCCCCGCAGATCGACCCGATCTCGCGCTCCAGGTTCCGTACGCCGGCTTCGCGAGTGTACGCGTCGATGATCCGGTTGAGCGCCGCATCCGTGAACGTCACGTTGTCCGGGCTCAGCCCCGTCTCGGAAAGCCGCTTGGGCACCAGGTACTTTCGCGCGATGTTGAGCTTGTCCTCCTGCGTGTAGCCCGGCAGCTCGATCACCTCCATCCGGTCGCGCAGCGGCGGCGGCACCGGGGCCATGTAGTTGGCCGTCGCGATGAACATGACCCGCGAAAGGTCGAACGGCACGTCCAGGTAGTGATCGACGAACGTGCTGTTCTGCTCGGGATCCAGCACCTCCAGCAGCGCCGAAGCCGGATCGCCGCGAAAGTCCTGGCCGATCTTGTCCACTTCATCGAGCATGAATACCGGATTGCGGGTCCCGGTCTTGCGGACCTCCTGGATGATCCGGCCGGGGATCGCGCCGATGTACGTCCGGCGGTGGCCGCGAATCTCCGCCTCGTCGCGAATCCCGCCCAGCGAAATCCGCGAGAACTTCCGCCCCAGCGCCCGCGCGATGCTGTGTCCCAGCGACGTCTTGCCGACGCCCGGCGGACCCACAAAGCACAGGATCGGCCCGCGCCCGTCCGGCTTGAGCTTGCGCACCGCCAAAAACTCCAGGATGCGCTTCTTGACCTTCTCCAGGTCGTAATGGTCGGCGTCGAGGATCTTGCGGGCCCGCTTGATGTCCAGGTTGTCCTCGGTCTGCTTGGCCCACGGCAGCACGCAGAGCCACTCGACGTAGTCGCGGGCCACCGAGTACTCCGGCGAGGCGATCGGAATCTTTGACATCCGGTCCACCTCCCGCATCGCCTCCTTCTCGACCGCCTCCGGCATCTTCGCCTCAGCCACCCGCTTGCGCAGGTCCTCCAGGTCGCCGCTCCGCTGATCGCCTTCGCCCAGTTCCTTCTGGATCGCCTCAAGCTGTTCCCGCAGGAAGTACTGCCGCTGGGCCTTGTTGATCGACTCCTGGACCTGGTCCTGAATGCGGCTCGATAGCTCCAGCACGTCGAGTTGGCCGGCCAGCAGGCCGCTGACTTTCTGAAGCCGCTTCTTGACCTCCAGCGTCTCGAGAATCCCCTGCTTCTGACCGGTATCCACGTTCAAGTTCGCCGCCAGGAAATCCGCCAGCGCTCCGGGCGAAGCGATATTGCTCAGGATCACCCGCACCTCGTCCGGCACGTTCTGGCTCAACTCGATCACCCGGTCGGCCATGTTCCGCATGTTGTGCACCAGCGCCCGGACCTCCGTGTCGTCCTCGGAGACCCGAGTATCCGCGTGCACCTCGATCCGCGCCGCCAGGTAGGGCTCGGTTTGCGTGAATTCGACCACCTTGAACCGCAGCAGCCCGTGCACCACCGTCGTCTGGTCGCCGTTGGGCATCCGCAGCAGCTTCAGGATGAACCCCACCACCCCCCACTGAAACAACTGATCCGGGCGCGGCTTGTCCACGTCGCCTTCCCGCTGGGCCAGGATTCCGATCAGTTTGTTCTCCGACAGCGCCGCCTCCACCGCCAGCTTCGAATGCTCCCTCGCCACGTTCAGCGGCATCACCGTGCCGGGAAACGCCACCGTGTTCCGCACCGGAATGATCGGGATCACGCTCGGCACCGCCACCTGCTGTTCCGACGGGCCCTGCGTGGTCACCGTGGTCAGAATCTCCGCCCCGTCGTCGTTGCCCGGCGTCACCCGGCGCGCCCCGAGCCCTTCCGCCGACTCGTTCTCGAAAACCTCCCCGTCCCGCTCCATCGACTCGTCCTTCTTCTTGGACATCGGATCCTCCCGAAAGCCTGCCCGGTTCGTCCCTCTCCGGACGCTCTTACCCCTTCTTCGGCATCGTCACCCACACCAGCCCGTTCTGCTGCCGGGCCTTGATTCCGTCGCGCTCCACGTTCGAGGGGATCTGGATCGACCGGTAGAACGGGCCGTGGTCAATCTCCATCACGTGGATGCGGGCCTGCCGCACCCCTTCCGGCGTCGGCGCCGCCCGGTGCCCGCTGATCCGCAGCACCTCGCCGTCCACGTGCAGCTCGATCTGCTTGGTCTCGACGCCCGACAGGTCGAGGCAGATGTAATACGCCTCATCCGTCTCGTAGAAGTTGATCGCCGGCTGCCATCGCTCGCACGGGCGAAACTTGAAAAACGACTTCTGCAGCATCTGGTCCATGATCTGATTGACCCGGACCACCACGTCGTCCGAGTTCATCCCTCCCGGATGCAGCCGGATCATAGCGAACCTCCTTCACTCTGGTTCCCGTCCAAACCGCTCCCCCTCCCCCAAACCAATAGTCGGCGATCTTCGCCTCAGTCCTCGTACCGGTCGAGGCGTTTCTCCAGCTTCTTCTTGTCGTCTTCCAGCTTGTCGATCTTCTCCTCGCGGTCGTCCAGCCGATCCCTCAGCCGCCGGATCTCCTGATAGGCGCTTTCCAACTCTTGCCGGCACTCCGCGTGCGTGGCGGTCTTCGGCGCCGTCGTCCCCTTGACCGCGGAACGGTTGCCGCCCACGTACACGTCGGGAACGTTCACCTGGGCGTCGAAGCATCCTCCCTGCAACGCCAACAGCCCCACCACCAGAACCGTCATCGCCATCCGGATCATGACTTTGACTCCTTTCCAATAGCCACTATGATAGGCGTAACGTAACTATATCATGGGTCTTTGAGGATTACAACCGAGCGTCCACCATGCCGCAACCCGCCGCCGACCGGCCCGTCATCGTCATTCTCACCGGCTGCACCGCCTCCGGCAAGAGCGGTCTGGCCCACCGGCTTGCCCTCGATTTCGGGGCGGAGATCCTCTCGGTCGATTCCATGAAGGTCTACCGCGAGATGGACATCGGCACCGCCAAGCCGTCGCCCACCGAACGTCGCGCGGCGCCGCACCACCTGATCGACGTGGTCGATCCCTCCGAATCGTTTTCCGCCGCCCGGTTCGTCGAACTGGCCGACCGCGCCGTCGCCGACGTCCACCGCCGCGGCCGCCTCACCGTCGCCGACGGCGGCACCATTCTCTACCTGCGGACCTTCACCGAAGGGCTCTTCGAGGGCCCAGCCTCCGACCCGGCGATCCGCCAGCGTTTGCGGGAGGAGGCGGACGCACTCGGCTTGGAGGTTCTTCACGACCGCCTTCGCCACGCCGATCCGCAGGCTGCCGACCGCATCCACCGTAACGACCTGAAGCGCATCCTGCGGGCCCTTGAGGTCCACGAGCTGACCGGCCGGCCCATCTCGTCCCTCCAACAGCAGTTCGGCCAACTCCGCGACGACTACCGCATGCTCTTTGTGGGACTGTCGCACGATCGCGAGCGCCTCAACCGCCGGATCAACGCCCGCGTCCGCCAGATGATGGCACAGGGTTTTCTCGACGAAGCCGAGCGGCTCTTTCGCCGCGAGCCGCCGCTTTCCGAACAGGCCCGTCAGGCCCTCGGCTATGCCGAGCTCTTCGCGCACCTGGCCGGCCGCTGTGATCTGGAAACCGCGGTCGAGAAGATCAAGATCAACACCCGCCGCTTCGCCAAGTCCCAGCGGACCTGGTTCCGCCGCATGCCGCACATCGAATGGTTCAGCGTCGCCGACGACCAGGAGCCGCTGAGCCGGCTCGACCCGATCAAACGCCGCATCGAGGTTTTTCTGAAAGAGCCGTAACCGTTGGGGAACGCGGGCTTCTTTCGTCGATGCGACTTCCCTTTCGGATCGCACGGAGCACGCGGACCACGCGGAAAGAACGGGAGTATTCTGGTGCGTCGAAACGACGCACCCTACGCCTCAGCCGCCTGCGCGATTTTCAATACCGCTGAGCCTTTGAACTCGCTGCCCTTGAGCTGCCGCAGCGCTTCGTTGGCGTCCTCCAGGCCAAACACCTTCACGTCCGTCCGGATCGGGATCTGGGCGGCGAGTTTCAGAAGTTCCTGGCCGTCGCGTCGCGCCGGCTGACCTCGTCTTCCACGGCGTCACCGATCCGCACATCAATATCGACTGGGGCCATTCGGGATTTCAAACGTCGATGCATCCGGTCTCGATTCACGTCATCGAGCGCGAGCGTATCGCCGATCAGAAGGTTTACCTGGATCGCCCATACTACCGGTGGAAGATCGCACTGAACTGGCCCGAGGGCGGCCAGATCACGTTCGGGGCCGTTGGCTTCACGCAGATGCTCCGGGCACAGCCGGTCCTGACCGACAACCAGTGTCTGTCGCGGGGCGA
>JAAYCJ010000282.1 GCA_012729815.1 Phycisphaerae bacterium
AATTACGGAATTATAGCCATGCGAATTTGGTGGTGGCCGCCAGTGTCCAGGCGCTGCCGCTCCACTCGTAGACCACCTTGGCCGTCCGGCGGCCCTTGTAGTCGTAGCTGAACGCCAGCCGCAGCGCCGGCCCGACCGCGGCGTTCGGATCGCTCGCCTCCATCGCCACCAGCCGGTTCTCACCATCGTAGTGGTAGCTCCACCGGCCAACTCGACCGACGGCTCGCCTCGCCAGAGCGGCTCGCGGCGCTATTTCCGCTATGTTGCAGATATATTGCAGCTATGTTGAAATATAGGTCAGCCAGTTTGGTATTGACTCGCCCCGCCATGATGACTAGAATCTCCGTTACTGCTTGAGGAAAGACATTCATCTGCCTCTAAAGCATTGTTTGACAACTACTTGGCGGTGTAGCTCAGCTGGCTAGAGCATGGGATTCATAAACCCAAGGTCGTGAGTTCAAGTCTCACCGCCGCCATTTGTAAGTGCTTGTAGCCAATGGGCTTCCATGTCGAAGCCCTTGTCGCCCAATTTGGCGATAGATATTGCCTCCGAATTCGGAGGCAGTGTTACCGGGTTCCCGACAGTAAATTCGTTTGCACACCTTGAGGGGACTCCGCTGTTTTGGATGAACGCAGCGGTGAGTAGTGGCTCCTGTCCCCACTGGTGTTGCATGATGAGGCATGATATCATTCCTGCTCGTGATGACTGAATACAGGAGAACGCTGTGAGCAAGACCAAGAAGTCGACCAGGGAAAAAGCCGATACCGCGCCGCTGTCCGACGCCCTTGCCGGGTTGTTGGCGGAGCGAAACCGACTGCAGCAGGAGCTTACCGCCGTCGATGAACGAGTTGGTGGTGAACGCATTGAAGAAATCAAACAGGTTGCCGCAGCCAAGAAGCGGGCCTGGGACAAGTGGAATCAGTTGGACCAGCAGCTTCACGCGCTGGGCGGCGAGAAGATCCTCAAGCAGGTCGAAGCCGCGCGGGCCGACATCGAGCGGCAACTGGCGAAGGTCAACCAGACGATCGCCGGTGAGTTGGGGTTGGCGACCGAAGGCGCCGGCGCGCCGGCGGCGGCGCCGCGCAAGCCGGGCGGCCGAATGGCCTGTCCGACGACGGCGGCCAAGGCGTACGTCCTGACCGAGGTGATGAGCGATCGGCCGATGACCGTGCCGGACATCGCCGCCGCGGCGGCGAAGGCCGATCCGGCGGCGGGATGGAATGAAGACCGGGTTCGCCAGGCGATGAACGCCTACACCTGCTTCCAGTCGATGGGACGCGGCAAGGGCTACATCTTCCGCAAACCGTAAGTACAACGAGATAAACGGTTCCAGGGGAGCGGCCTTGGCCGCTCCCCTGGCTTGTTTTTACACCCGGCAGACGTCACTCACGAAACCCTATGGCTGCGATCAGCAAACACGTCGCCGATGCTTGCCGGCGCCGAGGCCCAGGGCGACCATCAGGATCATGAGGGTCGCCGGTTCAGGAACGAACACTCCGAAGGTGTGAGTCCCGACCTCGGCTCTCGAGAACAGATAGTCGGGGTTCACTTCGATGGTGCCGCACAGGGCGGTGACCCAATCGATGCCGTTGCCGTCGGTGGCGGTGACGCCTAAGACGTCGAAGAAGATCCATCGCGGCGACGTCACAGCCGGGACGGTGAAGGTCAGTTGCTCCACCACTCCGGACGTATTCGGGTCAAACTCGGTGCCCGCCGGGCTGGCCACCGTGTCGAAGCGAAGCGAGGAGAAGCTGGCGGACAGGCTGCCATCGGCCGGATCGGAGTTGTCGAACAGGCCGTCGTTGGCCACCCAGCCGTAGTCGCTGTACTCGCGGTTGACCATCTGCAGGTTTTCGCTCAAGTCGAACGTATAGGTCAGATTGGCAAGACCGGAGTTGGAACTGGATCGCAGGACCTCAAGAGTCATCTGCGTTCCGGAGACGGCGGGCTGACTGGAGTCGGTGAAGGGTCCTCCAATCCAGAGATCCAGCTCAGGCGCCGCTGCGGCCACCCCTGAACCGATAACGCAGACGCCTGCAAGCAGGCATAGCACAACCAACTGACCATTTTTCATCTCTCTCTCCCTCTGAAAACAGGTCTGATCACTTCTCTGCAGGCCACCGCCGCAGATCATTCACCATTTGAAGGCGGATGGGGTTTGACGGAGACCGTACGCCGGACCCACAACAGGGGATCGCCAGACCCGAGGCGTGAAAAGACCTTTCGCGCCTGTGGCAATCCCGGCTGGAGTTGGCTGCGCGGTGCTACCCGTGCCCCATGTGCATGGTCACTCTCTCTCCTAAAAAAGGCTCCCTTCGCCAGCTACCTCATCCCGCACCCATCGAATTCACTTGCACCTTACCACGTTCGAGTGCGGATGTCAACCCTGTTCTCCCGGGGCACGGGTCTTTTGAACGGATTGGCGACACCTGGCGGGCACTCAGAAACGTCCAATATCAGGCCATAAGCTGTGCAAATGGCCGTATGGCAGGGCCTTATGTTGTCGTCCAGCGGGATCGCCCGCTGCGAGATCACCGCGGATGCGCGCGGAACGACCTGCGCCTCCTCTGTCGGAACATCTCGCAAGAGCGAGTTGTTCCGTTCAGTCGGCACAGTCAGGAGCGGCTATCGGTGGATTTTCGTTGGCGTTCAGGCGGCGCATCATGTTATTATAGGGTGGTGATGAGGAGGTGGTTGTGAGGCGGCAAGGAGTCTTTTTACTGCGATCAGGACGATCGGGCCGGCTGGTCCGAAAGACCTTTCTTTTCTCCGGCTGACAGGATAGCAGCCGGGTTTCGCCAGTTCCCCTTTGGCCACCTCCGCAGGCAGTGACGGGCGCTTCGTCCAACGAGTGGGTGCTTTGCCTTGCGATCGTGCGCGAGGTTAACATGAGGCGATCTTGTTGGGGTGTACCATGAAGAGCCGATCTTGCATCAGCGTTGTGGAGCTTGTGTTTCTGGCTGCGGCATTGCTGTCGATTGGCGCCGCGCCCAACGAGCTTTCTTCCGGTCAACCGGGCGCCAAGACGACGCCGACGGTGAGCAAGGGCGGCAGCGCCCAGCGCGGCGCGAAGAACAAGACTGTGGCCAAGCCCAGCCGCATCGCGTGGAGAGACTATCAGACCGGGGTGCGCGACAGGGTTGGCTGCGCCAAAGGCGCTGTGCCCGCGACGCTGACAAGAGCGGAGGACGTGGCGAGTCGGCAGCCCGTCGTTTCTCCTGAGAAGGAGCTTCTTTCATGGCTGTTTCCGCGGAAGGATCAGCCGGATCAACGTGTGGCGGAGCCGTCGGCTGGATGGGTGACGATCCTCAACGACGGGTTTGAGGGAAGCTGGTACTGGGATCTCTACAACTATCCGACGTGGGGTCCGACGTCCTACAGGGCGTATTCCGGGTCCTGGAGCGCATGGTGCGACGGATACGATCGCGTTCCACCCGGTCCATACGACCCGAACATGTCCGCGTGGATGGTCTACGGTCCGTTCGATCTCTCGGACGCCACGGATGCTCGCGTGACGTTCCGCTACTGGTTGGACGTTGAAGCCGGTTACGACTCCCTCTTCTACGGCGCCTCCGGTGACAATGCTGACTACAACGGGTATTCCATGGCCGGATACGACCGAACGTGGTACTCCGCTACATTCAGCTTGAACGATTATCTGGGCGACGATTCGGTCTGGTTCACCTTCGTTTTTCAGAGCGATTACATGGTCCAGTATGAGGGTGCGTACGTCGATGACGTCGTCATCGAGAAGTATGCATCGGGTGGCATGCCCGACCTGGTGGTGGAAAGCTCGTCATGCACGCCGCTGACGGTTACACCGGGTGAACCGGTGACTCTCGTCAACACGGTGAGAAACATCGGGAGCGCGGCGACGCCGAACGAGTTCTGGGTGACGTGGTACATCTCCACGGACCCGACCATGAGTACGTCGGACTCTATGTGGGCCTGGTACCGAAGCCCAGTCCTGGCTCCGGGCGCCGCCAGCGGTGGGAGCGCAGGCATAGCCTGGCCGGACGAAGCGCCCTTCAACCAGCCGGGTACGTACTACGTGGCGGTGATGGCGGATGACTATCTGGAGGTCTCGGAGAGCGACGAATCCAACAACTGGGGCCAGGTCTTTGAGGTGACGGTAGGCGACATCGAGCCGGGAGAGATTCGCGGCAGCAAGTGGAACGACCTGAACGGAGACGGCAACTGGGACGGCACCGAACCTGGCCTTGCCGGCTGGCAGATCTACCTTGACCAGAACCTGGACGGCCAGTGGGACCCGAACGAACCGCAGCAGTTGACCGATCCCAACGGGGACTACGCGTTCATCGGCCTGGAGCCGGGCGCCTACGTGGTGGCTGAGGTCCCTCAGGACGATTGGGAGCAGACCTTCCCGGGCGCCGGGTGGACCGCTCCGATGGCCGCCTCCGCCGGACGGACGACCTACGGCGACGCGATGAGCGGCGAGGAGCTCAGCAAGATCAAGGTGGTGATCATGGACAGTCCGCCCACCCGTCCATCGGGCATCGGGGTGCAGGCGGCGTTCGCGATTCCGCAGGCCGCTGTGATGCTGCCCGAGGTGCCGACCTCGACGTGGACGTACGGGTGCTCCGCCACGTCGGCGGGCATGATGTTCGGCTACTACGATCGGACCGGATACCCGCACATGTACGCCGGGCCCACGAACGGCGGGATCGCGCCGCTGGCCGATCTGGGACAGGGGGATGATCCGGGCAATCCCATTCCGGGATCCTGCTACATCATCGCCACCCAGAACGGCCACGATGGAAGAACGGCCAGAGGGCACGTTGACGACTACTGGGACTACTACAGCTATAGCGGCGTCGATCCGTGGGAGCGAAACGGCTGGGTCGAGCACCTCTGGGAACTTTGCACAGCGGACTTCATGGGGACCAACCAGTGGAAGTGGGACATCGACCCGTGGCCGGACGGCGACGGGGAGAGAGACATCAACGTTGACGGGTCCACCATCCTGGTCTGGAACACGGATGGGTCCAGGCTGTACGACTTCGTTCCGCCGGAGTCGTGGGGTATGCCGCAGACTGCTCTGGACCACGGGATGCGCCTGTTCGCCGAGTCCCGCGGCTACACCGTGGTGGAGAACTATACGCAGCTGGTTGACCCGCCGACTTCGGGAGGGTTCACGTTCGCCGACTACATGAACGAGATCGACTTGGGCCGGCCGGTGATGATCCAGGTGGAAGGCCACAGCATGGTGGGTATCGGGTATGAGGAGGCCAGCCAGACCGTCTATCTGCACGACACGTGGGATAACGGCGTTCACACCATGACATGGGGCGACAGCTATGCGGGGATGGCCCATCAGGCGGTCACCGTGATTCGTCTGGCCCCTGCCGGGACCCACACGGTGGTCGTCGACTCGGGCGAGATCGAGACCGGCTGGAACTTCGGCAACCACTACGCCGGAGCGGCGGCGATCGTCAGTTGGGACATTGGCGTAAGTCACGGCCAAACCGATCTCTGCTGCGCTATCCCGTACGATCCAAATGCCTCGGGTTATCCTTACGTGGAAGCCGGTACGTCGGGCATTCAGCGGCTTCGGGTCTGGTTCGATCAGGCGATGGACGTGTCGGCGACCGACCCGAGCCTGATCTCAATTGTCGGCGTGCGAAACGGCCCGCAGGCCACCCCTTGCAGCGTGACCTGGGACGGCGATACGTGCATGGTCATCAACCTGTGTGCGGCGCTGCCGGATCAGGATATGTACACGGTGACCGTCGCAGCGGAGGTCACTTCCGCCGGCGGAGGTCCGCTCGGCGGCGATCGGGATGTATGTCTGGCGGCCCTGGTGGGAGACGCCAACGGCAACCTGGACGTTACCTCGGGCGACCTGTTGGCGATCCGGGCTCACATCAACGAGTCGCTGGACTGCTCGAACGCGCGGTACGACATCAACGGGAACGGCTCGATCACCTCGGGCGATCTGCTGGCAGCCCGTGCCAAGATCGGAAACGACGCGCCGCCGTGCCCGTAACGTTGGGTCAGCCGGTCACTTAAGGTTAGCTGCTCGATGACCAGCGGTACGGCGGCCAGCCTTGGCTGCGTGGTGGGTGCCTGCCGGACCCGTCCGCCGGCGCGGGTGTGGTTGACGATGCTCTGGAGTTCACTGGCATTGGGCAGCCGCGAGTCATAGCCGGTCGACGGCATCGGCGGATCGGTGTTTCGGCGTCGGCGAAGGTGTGCGCGGTCCATCTTTGGGCTTTCCGTCACATCGGATCGGCGTCAGATTGCTTGTCATAAGGTCTTTCTGCCTAGACAGATGCGAACGGTGTGCGTTCGGCTTGCCCTGTCGATCCGTTTTCCCACGCGACTATTGAGCTATTTCACCGTCTGCGTCGCCGGAATCTCATTCGATGCCGGGCATTCAGATCCTGCCGCTGAGCTGTTGGTGTAAGTTCTTGTTATTGTGTAGCTTGTGTCGGTCTGATCGTCTGTGGGGCGGGATGTGGTCTGTTGTGGTGATAGTGGGC
>JAAYCJ010000283.1 GCA_012729815.1 Phycisphaerae bacterium
GCCATCGCCGCGATCTTCCGCGCCTCGAAAATCCCGCCCGCGTGGCACAAATCCGGCTGAAGGATCGCCGCCGCCTGCTTCTCCAGCACCTCGCGAAACCCCCACCGCGTGAAAAGCCGCTCGCCCGTCGCGATCGGAATGCTCGTCGACTGCGCCACCCGCGCCATCGTATCCACGTTCTCCGGCAGACACGGCTCCTCGATGAACATCGGATGGTACGGCTCGAACGCCCGCGCCAGCCGGATTGCCATCGCCGGACTCACCCGACCGTGAAAATCGATCCCGATATCCACCCCGCCGCCCACCGCCTCGCGAACCGCCGCCAACCGATTCACCTGCCGCTCGACGTACGCCGGCGTATCGACGTTCCGCACCGGCTCCTCCGCCGCGATCTTGACCGCTGTGAACCCCTGCGCCACCCGCTTCTTCGCCGACTCCGCCGCCGCTTCCGCCTCATACCCGCCGCAGCCGGCGTACATCCGCACCCGCGTCCGGCACGGCCCGCCTAGAAACTCATGCACCGCCATCCCGTGGAACTTGCCCTTGATATCCCACAGCGCCTGCTCGATCCCGCTCAGCGCGCTCGTCAACACCGCCCCACCGCGATAGAACGTCCCGCGATACAGCGCCTGCCAGTGCCGCTCGATCGCCCGCGGGTCCTGGCCCACCAGGTAGTCAGCCGCCTCGCGAACCGCCGCCGCCACCGTCCGCGCACGGCCCTCCACGATCGGCTCGCCCCAGCCGACCAGACCCTCATCCGTCGAAACCTTCAAAAACAGCCACCGCGGCTTGACGAAAAATGTCTCCAGCTTCGTGATCTTCATGGCAACTCCTCATCTTGCGCAGCGGTACTTCGGCGACCAGCCCAGCACCTCCCGCGCGTGATCGCAACAGATCAGCGCACCAAACCCGTCGCAGCGGCTCAGCTTCTCACGATCCACCGGCACGCCCGGATAGAATCGCTCCGCCAGCTCCAGCGTCGGCGTGGTTGTCCACTGGTCCTCCGCGTTCATCAAAAAACAATCGAACCCGTCCCTCGGCTCGTACGCCATCGCCCGCACGATCCCGTCGATCAGATCGTTCTGCCCCACGTAATCGTTCAATACCCGCTGGTTCGGCGCCGCCCTCGCCACAAACTTCGACTCCCGATGCGGCGGAACGATCAGCGATGGACGAATCGACACCACCGGCTTGCCGTAAAACTCCGCGTACCACCGGCACCAACTCTCCGCCTGCACTTTGCTCGCCCCATACGGCGCCACCGCCACCGATGGATGCCGCTCGTCAAGCGGAAGGTATGACGGCATATACCGATCCGCCGCCTGCTCCGTAATCCCGAACCAGCACACCGATGAAATGTAGATGAACTGCCGAACGTGCTCGCGGTTCCCCGCCGCCTCCAGCAGCACAAACGTCCCCAGCACGTTAACCTCCACCAGCTTGTGAGCCGGCCGGCAGTTGCCCGGAATCGCTGCGCAGTGCACGACCACTTCGACCCCGTCGATCGCCCGCGCCACCGCCTCCGGATCGGTGATCGACCCGACCTCCGAACGGCTCAAACACTTGGCGACCTCGTCCGACGGGACGTTGAGATCGAACCCGACCACCGCGCACTCCTCCGCCAGACGCTGCGCCACCGCCGATCCAAGACGCCCGCTGGTCCCCGTGACCAACACGCTCCGACCGCTCATCGCGAGCCTCTCCTTTTCCCTCGCCCCAGCCGCCGCATCCCGTTCCGCGCAACACGCGCGAACCGGCACAACAAGCAACAGGTGTCACATTCTGATCGTCACCGCCCCGTTTTGCAAACCGAATCGATATGCGCGCTGCCTACAACCCGCAGTTGCAGCTCTTGGCCTCAACGTCCAGACCCAACGCCTCCCACACGTCCGGCGTCTCCTCGCACAAGCCGATCGGACAAACCCCGCGCATCGCCTCGACCACCGGCCGATACAAACCCATCCGCGCCTCGCGCGGATACCGCGCCAACCCCTTCGCATCCTCCGGCTGCTCGAGGTCGGCAAAAATCCCGTTCCCGTTCGCGCCCATCAGATTCGACTCCGCCCGCAGCGTCCCCAGCGTCAACCGCTCAGGCGGAAGACCCCGCACCTGCTCCGCCAACCCGCCGTACTCGAACCCCAACAGCATCGGATCGATCCGCACCCGCACCCGCCAACCCGCCTCGATCAGCCGCTTCGCCGCCGCCAACCGATCCGCCGTCGTCGCCGCCCCACGCTCATATTTCGCCGCCGCCTCCGCTTGGTTGATCGAAAACGAAACAATCACATTCGCGCAAGGCCTCTCCGCCAGCAGACTTCGGCACTCGCCCATCCCCCCCTTGGTTACCAGCAGCAGACAGTGCGGCCGACCGCGATCCGCCGCCTCCGTGCGAAACAGTTGCACCAGCCTCCCCACCAGCGGACGCTCATCCTCAAACGTCAGACTGTCCGAAAGATTGCCCGTGTTCAGAACGTACGACTCGTGTTCATCCTGACCAATCCACCGACGCACCTCCGCCTCAATCTGCTCGACGTTCGTAAATACATGCGGCTGCTTGAGATACCAGAACGATGATTTCAAATAGCAGTAGCTGCACACCGGATCAAACCCGCAGCCGTTGGCATGCGCCAACACGTAAAAATTCGGACATACCGTATTGACCGGAGTCGTCCGAAAAATCTCCACAAACTTCGACGTGCGCCGACGCTTGACCACCGCCGCTGGTTTCTTCTGACCGATCGAACTCATGCCGCTCCAACTCCATGCCACTCAGACAGTTTCCACATCAAATGAACCAAATTCTAGGCCACCTCAGCCGCCAACTGCAAAACCATGTGTTTGACCCGGCCGCAAAACCACCAGCCGATCCGCCAATGGCACATAATCGCAGATGTCCGCGAAAAACCGTCCCGCCTCGTGGTCGTCCAATTCCGCATCCGTTAAGTGCATCAAAAACCACCGGTTAGGATTAAGACGTTCGATAAACTCGACCCAACCCGAACCTTTCCACGGACACAGGAAAAGCGCATCATTGCGCCCCAGCCGCGCGAGGTCAAGCCGGCGGGTGTCCTCGTTGTCGCCGTCGTGAAACAACCTAACCCCTTCCACGTCAATCAGATACGAATTGTGGCCCCGAGCGTGAAACGTCCGGAAGGCGGTGATCTTCGCCGGACCGCTCGTCAATTCCACAGCGGCGGCGGGTTGACCGGCCGGTGCGACCGGCGGTTCGGCTTCGACCAGTTGCCCAGCCGGCAGCTCACCCGCCAGAGCGTCGATAACCGCCTTTGGGCCCACCACTTGTGCGCCGGAGACCCTCGCCGCGGCGGCGGTCTTCCACGGGCTGAAATGGTCGTAATGGCTGTGCGTGATCAGGATCAAGTCGGCATTTTGCACCGATTCGGGTGGTGGATCGAGTTGCGTACCACCGGGATAGCCGTTGGTAAAGGCGTCGATGAGGAGGCGGAATCCACCGGCTTGGATCTCGAAACCACTGTTCCCGAAAAGCGTTACGTTCACATCCATCGCTGGGTCTCCCCACGTCTTGAACGTCCAATATACCGTCCGCGGCGCACAGAACAACCGTCTTGACAGACTTGCGGGTCATCTGGTACGATAAATCTTGAACGTTGTCGAAATGGGAACGTTCAAGAGTTGGCGTTTCGAGCGCTGATTCAGGATAGCGGAACGATAAGGTCAGCATTCTATGGTTACGCTCAAGGACATTGCGAGCGAGGCGGGGGTTTCGGTTGAGACGGTTTCGCGGGTTCTCAACGGGAAGAACAAGGAGGTCTGGCCGAGCGCGGCGCGTCGGGCGTCGGAGATTCGCAAGATCGCGCGTCGGCTTGGGTTTCGGCCGAACGCCGCGGCGCGGACGATGCGGCGGGGCAGTTTCCGGCAGATCGCCTGCGCGGTCACGCGGTATGAATCGGCGGCCAGGAGTCACGACTCCGACAATGAATACCTGGACGCCGCCACGCTGGAGTTGGCCCGTCGCGGTTACTCGGTGATCTTCGAGCCGTTCCTTCTGGACATGATGACGGATGACGTGGTCGAGCCGCCGCGGCTGTTCTCGGAACTTGTGGTCGACGGGGTGCTTGGGATCGCGGAGGTCGGGGTGGATTTGCGGCGGGTGGATGAGCGGTTCTCGCATCTGGGCGTGCCGACGGTGTGGATCAACCGGGAGCCGACGGCGGGCGTGCCGTGCGTGACTTCGGACGAGTACACCAACGGCTACCGGCTGGCCCGGCGGCTGATCCAGCTTGGCCGTCAGCGGATCGGGTACATCGGGCACAGCGAAGGGCCGTATTCGGTCCACCAGCGCTACCGCGGGGTGGAGGATGCGCTGAGCGAGGCGGGATTGGGCACGGGGGACCTGGCGACCAAGAAGGACGATTCGCTAATGGTCGAGGCGGTGGCGCGGTACCTGCACAGCCACGCGGACATCAACGCCCTGATCTGCTATAACCACTTGTGTTACGAGGCGGCCGTACACGAGGCGGCGCGGATGGGGCGGCGGGTGCCCGACGAGCTGGTGTTGGCGTATTTCGGTTCGGTCGGCAATGTTTCGCGGCATTACACGCCGGCGATTCTGGAGATTCCCCGCCGTCAGATGGCGGCGCGGGCGGTTGACGTCTTGCTCGATCTGATCGCGGGCAAGTCCGCTCCCGATCCGATCGATCCGATTCCCGGTGACCTGTACACGACCTCTGGTGGATGAGATGCCATGTACAACCGTCGTTCGTTCACGTTGATCGAGTTGCTGGTGGTGGTCGCGATCATCGCGGTGCTGGTGGCGATCCTGCTTCCGGCACTGCAGTCGGCCCGCCAGCAGGCCCAGACCGTGGCCTGCCAGTCGAACCTCAAGCAGTTCGCGACCGCGCTGTGGATGTACGCTGAGGACTTCAGCGGGTATCTGCCGATTCCTCC
>JAAYCJ010000284.1 GCA_012729815.1 Phycisphaerae bacterium
CAATGGGCCCGGTTGGACTCGAACCAACGACCAGCCGATTATGAGTCGGCTGCTCTAACCGACTGAGCTACGGGCCCATTTCTCGGTTCCGGCGGTGACGCCGCGTCGGGTGGCGGGCGTCGGCCGGTTTGTGCATTCAATTATACGGCCTTCAGGCAAACTGTAAAGCCGGTTGCGAACCAGACGGCAAGCCGCAACCGCCGACCGGCGGCCTAATCGATCTGGAGCTTGTCGCGGAGGTACGCGGTGACGCCCTCAGCGGGGATTCGCTCCTGGGTCATCTGGTCGCGTTCGCGGACGGTCACCGTGCCGTCCTGGGCGGTCTGGCCGTCGACGGTGAAACAGTACGGCGTGCCCGCTTCGTCCTGGCGGCGATAGCGGCGGCCGATGGCGCCCTTGTCGTCGTAGAACGCGTTGTAACGCCGTCGGACGTCCTCGAAGATCTTCATCGCCCGCTCGGGCATGTCGTCGCGGTTGACCAGCGGCAGGATGGCGGCTTTGATCGGGGCCAGCCGCGGATGGAACCGCAGCACCACCCGCAGTTCGTCCTTGACCGTCTCCTCATCGTACGCTTCGCAGATGAACGCCAGCGTCGCCCGATCGACGCCGCCGGACGGCTCGATGACGTACGGAATGTACCGCTCCTTGGTCTCGTCGTCGAAATAGGCCATGTCCTTGCCGGAGAACTTCTGATGCTGCGTGAGGTCGTAATCGGTGCGGTTGGCGATACCCTCCAGCTCCGTGATGCCGAACGGGAAGGCATACTCGACGTCGGCGCAGCTCTTGGCGTAGAACGCCAGTTCATCCTTCTCATGATCTCGCAGGCGAAGCCGGTCGGACTTGAGGCCCAAGCCGACGTACCAGTTGAACCGGGCGTCGCGCCAGTACGTGTACCACTCGTCCGCCTGTTTCGGATGGCAGAAGAACTCGATCTCCATCTGCTCGAACTCGCGGCTGCGGAAGGTGAAGTTGCGAGGATTGATCTCGTTGCGGAAGGCCTTGCCGATCTGGGCGATGCCGAACGGCACCTTGATGCGGGCGGTGTCCAGGACGTTGCGGTAGTTGGCGAAGATGCCCTGCGCGGTCTCCGGCCGCAGGTACGCGATGGCCGATGAGGTCTCCAGCGCGCCGACGTGGGTCTTGAACATCATGTTGAACTTACGGGCTTCGGTCAGTTCGCCGCCGCAGGCCGGACACAGGGCGGTCTGGCCCTCCGGCGCCTGGTCGGAGCGGAACACGTCCCACGCCAGGGCGTCGCCCCGCTGTTCGATCTTGCGGCGGGTCTTGGAGTTCGCTGCGCCGGCGGCGGCCGCAGCGGCGGCGTCGGCTTCATCGGCCTCAGCCCCGACGTGCAGCAGGATGCCGTCGCCCTCGCGGATGCGCACCGTCCAGGTCTTGTCGGCCCGGAATCGGGCCTTGCACTGCTTGCAGTCGACCATCGGGTCGGTAAAGCCGCTGACGTGGCCGGAAGCTTCCCAGACCCGCGGGTTCATGATGATCGCGGCGTCGAGTCCGACCATGTCGGTCCGGCTGCGCACGATGTCCTGCCACCAGGCGTCCTTGACGTTGCGCTTCAGCTCGACGCCCAGCGGACCGTAATCCCAGAACCCGTTGAGCCCGCCGTAGATTTCGCTCCCAGGATAGATAAAACCCCTTCGCTTGCAGAGACTTACGATCTTTTCCATCAGTTCGGTCTGGTTGACCTTTTCCACGAGTCACGCTCCTTGCCATGGGTTCGCGGCCGCCGCACCACGGATGGGCTGCACCGAAGTCGGTATTCTATGCTCACGGTCGGCGGTTTTCGAGGGTTTCCTTGGGCGGGATGCAGAACCAGACCGCGGCCCGGGCGATCAGTCGCCGTCGGTCTTTATGACGATCTCGGGCACCGGGAGGTCCGCCGGATCGGTCTGAAGGACGTGTTCGGTCTCCAGGACGACCGCCCCTTTGGCCTCAACCTGGCGGAGAGCCAGCTCAGCGGCCTGCTCGTCCCAATAGCCGCAGGCGTCGCCGATGACGATGGGACACTTGCCCCGCGACAGCAGGCCCAGAACCAGCGACTTGATCGCCCGCTCGGCCCCGACGCCGAACACCAGCCACCGTTTGGCCTGCACGGTCGAAAAGAACCGGTCGGCCTTGGGATTGGTGAATACGTCGTTGGTCCGCTTGCAGATGATGATCTGGCGGTAATTGTCGAGGATGTCCTCCGGCAGCGCCAGGCTCCCGTCGTGGTCGATCAGAAAACGCTTGGGCAGCAGCGTGAAGGGAACCTTCTGTTGGCCCGGCGTGCCCTCGATGCAGTGGAACAGAGGCGACCGAACGTTTTCGCCGCCCGGACGGTGAGCGTCAACCAGCGACGCCACCGGCAGCCGGTGCTTCTTGACCCAGTCGGAGAGCTTCTTGAAACGCTCCAGAACCCCTTGCCGGTCCTCGATGGGCAAAACCCCTTCCGCCGACAGAAAGTCGCACTGGGTGTTGACGTCCACCACGAGGCACTCGTAGATGGGCAACTCCCCATCGAAAACGGCGGTCGATCGTGATTTTCTCGAGCGTCTGCCGGCCATACCCTGATCTCCCCTACTGCCCGTCGACCCGGCGCCGGGGCGCGAGGTGCGGGAGCGTGTTTACTGCCTTGCCGGGCCTGCTCAGATGCCAAATGGAGGCGAAAAGGATACGTGGACTTTTCTCCGGTTATCGGAAGTCCGCTGAATCCTATGTCCGCCGATCCGAAAAGGCAAGACAGCAAATGGCCGCTCTTATAAATGTCAACCCACTGCCGGTAGTCTCGTCAGGACCATCGGCCGGCTTTAGCCTGTGGCCGAACTTCGCCGATCGCGGACCGCAGAAACACCCCGTTCCGTGTCCAATGTCCCATAATCCCCGCCTGCGAACCTCCCGAAACGCTTCTCGGGCGGTAATTTTTCCGTGAAACTTGACAAGCGCCGGCCGGATGGGTAGGCTTTGTGGACAAAACCGGATATTCGGGGCGTGGCGCAGTTTGGCTAGCGTGCTTGACTGGGGGTCAAGAGGTCGCGGGTTCAAGTCCCGCCGCCCCGATTTTGGCTTCTCGTCGCGATCGAAGCGCCTTCCAGGGGGAGGCAACTCTTCGGGTCGTGGCGGGAATATTGAACAGTGCGGACATGGGCGGATCTACACGGGAGGGATCAGCCCCTATAGACATGGCGGGAAGATCATTCCACCGGCGTCGCAGCGGTCCACAGCAAGACGTCGTCCAGCGTTCCGTCAGTCGATCGCCTCGCTGCCGCTCTGGCACGCGGATGACCGGGCCAAGGCCGTGTGCGATCGCCACAACATGACGTAAGGGGAGACGCCATGATCGAGTCGGTAACCAAACGGTCAGCCGATATTCTGATGGTGGAGGATAATCCGGGGGATGCGATGCTGGTGGAAGAGTGCCTCAAAAACTCCAGGACCAGGTGTCGCGTTCACGTGATGGAAGATGGAGTGGAGGCCATGGCGTTTCTCCACCGCGAAGGCAAGTACGCCGACGTCCCGCGTCCCGACCTGATCTTTTTGGACCTGCACGTGCCGCGGAAGGACGGCCGCGAAGTTCTTCAGGAGATCAAGAACGACGACGCACTCAAAGCAATCCCGGTTATCGTCTTTACCTCCTCAACCGCTGAAGAGGACCTGACCGACGTCTATGACCTTCGCGCCAATTGCTGCGTCATCAAGCCCACCATGCTGGACCAGTTGCAGGAATTGCTTCAGGCCATTGAGGCCTTCTGGTTCGAAACCGTCCGCCTGCCCTCGCCCAAGTAGCCATCCTCTCCGCGTCTCGACCGGGTCTCGTTTGCTGTCGTTGCCGGGAATGATTCGCAACGCCCGGATCGATTCGGTATAAAGGCAGCAACTCCCGGCGAGGCAATCATGCCCATCGAGTTCCAGTGCGACATGTGCGGCAAGCGTCTGCGGGACAGCGACCCCGACCGCTACATCGTGCGCACCGAGGTCTTCGCCTCCGCCGACCGCAACATCCTCAACGTCGCCTCCGGCTCGAGCCTTCAGGGCGAGCTGACGGCGCTGTTGGAGGAACTGCGGCGGGCCAATCCGGATGAACTCGAAGACCAGACGTACCGAAACTTCCGTTTCGACCTGTGTCGCAACTGCCACAGGCAGTACCTGACCGGGCCGCTGCCGAACGCCGAACCAGAACCCAGAACCTAGCCGAGCCAGAAGCTGCTGTCGAGTTTGGCGTTGCTCAGATACTCCTCGTGCGAGACAAGGGCGTGGACCACCTCCGGCCCGGCCTCGACGCCGACCTGCTCAAGCTCAAAGCTCTCACGGCAGTGCAGACAGAAGATCAGATTCCCATACTGGCTGACGTCCAGATCAACCCGTCCCCCACAATTTGGACACGTAACCGCCTCCCTCATTTTTCCACCCTTTCCCTATCGGTAGGATAATGTGC
>JAAYCJ010000285.1 GCA_012729815.1 Phycisphaerae bacterium
CGACTGGCGCGACGGCCGGCTGATGATAGCCCCTTCGAGGATCGATCTGCACGAGGTCTCAATGACCGCCGACGGACAGCCGCTCACCCTCGACGGTGGCCTGACCTTCTCCAGCCATCACCTCGACTGCCGGCGGCTCACCGTCTCTGACGACCGCAGCGACCTGAGCGTCGTGGCCGATCTGATGCTCCAACCCGGCGCCGATCCCAACGACCCGGGCCGCATGTTCGGCTCAGCCGAAATCACCAGCCGATACCTCGACGTCGACCGCCTCGCCACCACCGCTCAGAGTGTTCTCAAAACTCTCCTGCCCGAACTGAATGTCCCGCCGACCCAGACCGCCCCAGCCGCCGATCCCTGGATCGTCCGACATCGCCGGACCGTGGACCAAATCCGCCGCTTCCTCGCCGGCTCTGCCGCGCTCCTCGCCTTCCAAACCGACCGCCTGCGCAGGATCGAACCCCGCTCCAACGCCGAGCAGACCATCGGCGATCTGGCCGTCTCACTCGACGTCAGCCGTAACGCCGAAGATGTCCCGCAAGCCGTCCTGCAATTCCACGGCGACCTCAACGACGGCGCCATCAACGGCCGCTTCACCGCCGTTCTCGACGATCCCAACCCGCCGCTCGACCTCCAAAGCCAACTCGTCGAGGTCACCGTCGGCCCGTCCATTCAGCCGCAGATCGAGGACTTCTTCCCCGGCCTGACCGTCAACGGAACCTTCTCCGACGACAGCGACGAACAGGCCCGACTCTTCGGCTGGCCAAACGACATCGACCCCAACCGGATCGTCGGACAGGGACGCATGGCCTTCACCGACGGACACCTCGAAGGCAAAGCCGCGCCCGACTGGGTCACCCAGATATTCCCAGGCCTCAACTTCACCCGCTACAACTTCGCCAAACTCATCAACTGGTATACCAAGTTCGCCGACGGCCGCGTCCACAACAACATGATCTTCCGCGGCTGGCCCTGGAACATCTACATGGAAGGCGACTCCCTGCCCGACAAAACCGTCCGCTACCAGGTCGGCGTCGACCTCATGGCCCGCTACGAAAGCAAATTCTGGTCCTCTGCCGGACAGGGACGCATCCCCCTCTTCTCCACCAGCGGACGCATCGAAAACGGCAAGCTCCTCGACCAGAACCTCGAATACGTCCCCCTCAGCACCATCTACGGACTCCTCGTCAAGACCAATCCCCTCGCCACCGCCTACTACGCCCTGAAGAAACAGCTCGATAAGCCACAGTAATGATATACGCCAGACAATGATCGGAACCCGTCAGACCTCCAAGTCCGATTCAAGAGACTGCTGCAATCCGCCGATCTGTCAACCGTGCGAAAGTCCCCAACGCCGGGCCAAGGGGCAGCGGTTCACATTCCCGGCTGGAGTCGCATATGGCAAAGAGCCGATTGGCTGAAACCCAGGACAGGCGAAGGCACTTCCGCCTCAGATACCCCTCCCGCAAAAAGCCGAAACTGGTCATCAGCGACAAGGAATACGAGATCATCGACGTCTCCGAAGGGGGCGTCAAATTCAGTTGTCCCCAGACCATGGACCTCGGTCCCGATGCCGTTATTCGCGGAGCCCTCGAATTCAGTGATGGTCAGGTCCAGCAACTGCAGGGAAGGGTGCTGGGAATCGAGGTCGTCATGGAACTCGCACAGGGACCGCCCGACAAGCGGGTCGTCAAGGAGCAGATACGAATCCGATGCCAACCCTGCGGACCGGAGCCCGTGACCGCCTGAACGGGCTCGGCCTCACCAGTGACTCAACACCTCGATGGGATGTCTTGACGAAGCGGGACGATCGTCGTGGGGCACGATGATCGAGAGGACGCAAAAATAACACTCTCCGAATGACAGTATCCGCCAAGTGTGTGGAGGCAGCAACATGGATACCTTGGTCGTTGAGTGGGATCAACAACGGTTCGACGGATTCTGGGACGACTTCTCACGGCGCGATGTGGATGGCCAGCGCGACGCGGTGCGCGAGCTGTACCGGCAGGTCGAACTGCTCGTCACCCACGTCCTCGCCGAACTCCAATCGGACAAGCCCGCCGAAAGATTCGTGGCCCTGATGCTCGTCCGTAGAACCGACCTGGCCGCCAAATGCCTGGAACAGGTCATCCAGCTCTCCGACGATCCCGAACCGGTCATTCGCGCTTCGGTCATGACGATACTCGCTACCGTTCCCTGCGAGCAATCAAAACAGCGGCTGCTGGCGGCCCTCGACGACGCCGACCCCCGCGTCCAGTCCAACGCCATCGAAGCCCTCGAGATGGTTGATCCGGACAATATCCACCAGATCGCGGAACCAAAAACGCAGAGCCCTCACCATCGCGTCAGGGCGACCGCGATCAGGGCCGTCCTGAAGTATCACGGAACCGCAGCCTTGACGGAACTGTCCGCCATGCTTGACCATCACGATCCGGCCTTCCGCCTCAGCGCCCTCTGGGCGGTCAGACAGACCTTGCCCCAGCTCCTCATCGAGAAGGTGAGCCGCCTTGCCGGCACCGATCCGGACGCCAAAACGCAGCACACAGCCGCCGAAATCATCAACGGAATCATAGAGTGGGGCGCCGCCCCGTCGCCGACGCTGGAGGAGGCCCTTGCCTAGGCCAAAACGCTTGGCCAGTGGATGATACTTCAGTCTGTCCGGAACAACCCGGTATCCGATCGCCACTTGATACACGCTCCTGTGACGATGCGATAAGTGAGACACCGAGAATGAGAGCCCTGACGCTTCCCCAGCCTGAGGCCCGCGCACCCTTCAAGACAACCCTACAAATGTCCGATCAAAGTGGTAGATATAGCCGTATTTCTGTAGTGGCAATGATCGACCTGGAGTATAAGTTATGTCCAAGTAGCCGCTGGGTGAAGACAAACGCCGACATTTCCGCCTGCGATACCCGGCGGGGAACAAACCCCGACTGATAATCGACGGCAAGGAATATGAGATTATCGACCTCGCCGAAGGCGGCGTCAAATTCACCTGCCCCGGCGTCCCGCGGATCGCCTCCGACGGCAGGATCAAAGGCACCGTTGAATTCCGCAACGGCGAGAGCTTCGAACTCGAAGGTCAGGTCCTCCGGAGCGAGATCGTGATCGTGTTGAACAAGGGCGTCTCCAACAAACGCATCGTCAAGGAACAGGTCCGCGTCCGCTGCCAGCAGGTTGACATGAAGGACTGAGCCTCGCCGCCGTCCGCCAAAACCCCGCCTCCCTGCCCAATCTACCGATGCTTTTCAGCCCGGATCCGCTAAAATGGCGTCTTGATCGGTGACGGCCGCAAACGACGCCTGGTGATCTGGGACCCGGACATGCCTCATCCATACCGTGATCTGCGTGACTTCCTGCAACGGCTCGAAGAGCTCGGCGAACTCCGCCGCGTAACCGCCCACGTCGATCCGCACCTGGAAATCACCGAAATCACCGACCGCGTCGTCAAATCCTCCGGACCAGCCATCGTCTTCGAAAACGTCCGCAACTCCCGCATGCCCGTGGCCATCAACCTCTTCGGCTCCGACCGCCGCATGAAACTCGCCCTCGGCGTCGAGGACTACGTCCACATCACCGACCGGATCACCGAGCTTCTTCAGCCGGAAATCCCCGCCGGCGTTCTGGCCAAGCTCAAAAAAGTCCCCCAGTTGATCCAACTGGCCGGCCTGGCCCCAAAACGTCTCCGCGCCGGCCCATGCCAGGAGGTCGTCCGCACCGACGACGCCCGGCTCTCCGAACTGCCGATCCTCCAGTGCTGGCCCGGCGACGCCGGACCATATATCACCATGGGCCTGGTCATCACCCGCGACCCGACCAACCGCCGCCAGAATGTCGGCATCTACCGCCTCCAGGTCTTCGACGACCGCCGCACCGGCATGCACATCCACCCCTTCCACGACGGCGCGAGAATCCTCCGCGAGTATGCCAGACGCAACCAGCCGATGCCCGTGGCCGTCGCCATCGGAACCGACCCAGCCCTCGTCTACGCCGCCAGTTCCCCGCTGCCCGCCGGCTTCGACGAGATGATGTTCGCCGCCTTCCTCCGCGGCGAGCCCGTCGAAGTGGTCCCCGCCAAAACCGTCGATCTCGACGTCCCAGCCACCGCCGAAGTCGTTCTCGAAGGCCTCGTCCATCCAGACCGACTCGCCCGCGAAGGCCCCTTCGGCGACCACACCGGCTTCTACAGCGAAGCCGGCGACTTCCCCATCTTCGAAATCTCCGCCATTACCACCCGCCGCGACCCGATCTACCACAGCATCGTCGTCGGCTACCCGCCCATGGAGGACACCTACCTCGGATGGGCCACCGAACGCATATTCCTGCCCCTCGTCCGTTCCCTCCACCCGGAAATCGTCGACTACCACATGCCCGCCTTCGGCGTCTTCCACAACTTCCTCGTCGTTGCCATCGACAAGACTTACCCCCACCAGGCCCGCAAGGTCATCTGCGGCCTCTGGGGTCTCGGTCAGATGATGCTCTCGAAGTTCATCGTCGTCGTCGACGCCGACGTCAACGTCCGCGACCTCGACGCCGTCATGTTCGAAGTCGCCGCCAACGTCGATCCGCGACGCGACACCGTCATCGTCGATGGCCCGCTGGACATCCTCGACCACGCCGCGCCCGTCTGCGGCAGCGGCTCTAAAATGGGAATCGACGCCACCCGCAAACTCCCCCAGGAGGGCCATCCTCGCGACTGGCCCGGTCGCATCGAAATGTCACCGGAAATCCGCCAACGCGTCGCCGACCGATGGGCCGATTTCGGATTGCCCGAACCATGACCCGCGACCCTCAACGCCAGCCGATCTGGTCCGACCGACTCCTGGCCGACCCCCACGCCGCACCGGACAAAGCCGAACGCCTCCGAATGCTCTTCGACCTCGTGGCCCCGCGCTACGATCTGGCCAACGCCGTCATCAGCCTCGGCCTCTCCGAGTACGCCCGCTTTCGCCTCGTCCGCCGCATCCGACGCCTCTGCCCACGTCCGCACCGAGTCCTCGACCTCTGCTGCGGACCCGCCACCCTCTCAAAGGTCCTCGCCCGCACGTTCCCGCACGCGAACGTCGTAGGGGCCGATTTCTCCTTCCGAATGCTCCAGACCGCCCGCCGCCGCACGCTGCCGCCCAACCACCGCCTCGCCGCCGCCGACGCCATGGCCCTCCCCTTTGCCAACCGCTCCTTCGACCTGGTCACCTGCGCCTACGGCTTGAGGAACTTCGCCGACCTCGACCGCGGCCTTCGCGAAATCGGCCGAGTCCTCAAGCCCGGCGGACGCCTCGTCGCCCTCGATTTCCAGATCCCGCGCAACCGCCTCTTCCGCCCGATCTTCACCTTCTACTTCCGCCGCGTCCTGCCGCTGGTAGGGGGGCTGCTGACCGGTTCCCTCGGCTCCGGAGCCTACCATTATCTGCCCAGTTCCGTCGCCAACTGGCACAGCCGCGATTTTCTGCTAGAATGTCTACGTAAGGCCGGTTTTCACGAAACCCGGTGCCGGACGGTCGGACCTGACGTGATGGTCCTCCTCACCGGCGCCAAACCGCCAGGCTGACCGACTATGGATCAACCGACAACGCCGACGTCGCCGCCCAGGATCGTCTTCTTCGACATCTGGTCCCGTCCCGGACTCTGGGCCCGCCAGCGGGCCTACATCTTCCTCTCCGTTAACATCTGCGTCTACGCCGCCCTCAACATGTTCGTCTTCTGGATCCAGAACGGCCGAGTCATCGACTTCTCCTGGGAAAGCTACGGCGCCACCTACCACAAAACCCTGATCGACATGGTCGTCACCCCCCTCAGCGTCCAGGATACGCCCGTCCTCATTCCCATCGTCGGCATGCTCATGGCCGTCGTCATCATCGTGCCCATCCTCATCTCCCAACTCTACGGATTCCGCTTCTCCATCATCTTCGCCGCCGAAGCCCTCGTCTTCGGCCATCTGCCCGTCCTGAGCCTCTTCCTGATCGCCTGCAGCTTCATCGCCGGCGCCAGCAAGCACATGCTCCCCTTCAAGTTCGGCGTCGCCGTCCTCTCGCTCCTCCCCATTGCCATCTACTTCTACGTCGCCACCCGCGGCGCGCCCGCCCTCCAGATGAAGCTCGTCGATCCCACCCTCCTCTACGCCCCCTGGGTCGTCGCCTTCGTCGCCGCCGCCGCCATCGCCGCCGCCGTACTCGCCTTCGCCAAGCTCGTCAAGTACCGGCCGGGAGGCATCCTCATCAGCATGATCCCCTTCTTCGCCATTCCCGGTCTCCTCTTCCACCACTACATCGGCGCCGACCAGCTCGAATTCCGGCTCCTCGCCCGCCACTACGGAACCGACGGGGAAAACCTCTCGATCGACGTGACCCAGAAATTCCTCCAGGAGACCGTCAGGTCCTGGCAACGCTTCAAGCTCCGGGACTTCCAGGCCATCCTCGACATGGCCCAGCAGATTTTCCCCTCCGTCGCCCAGGAAATCACCCACAACCACCGCATGGCCATCATCGAAGCCTGCCAGCGATTCCAACGCCAGTTCGGCGCGTCCCACTTCCTGCCCAACTGCCTCTACGTCCGTGCCCTCGCCGAGGACATGCGATTCGACTATACCATCCTCATGCAGGACTGGCAGGTCTCCTTCCACACCGACCTGGTCAGCCCCACCAGCCGACTCCTCTGGCGGCAGTTGATCGACGAGTACCCGGATAGCCTCTACGCCCAACCCGCCCGTTACCGACTCGCCGTCATCGCCACCCGACGCGGACAGATCGACCAGGCCGTACGCCTCCTCTCCGAACTCGTCGACCACGACGCCGCGCTCGTCGGACAACCTCAGACCATGCCCGCGGAGTCCGGAACCCTCCGAAACATCTTCGTCCGACGACGCGAATCCGCCATCCCGCCCGTCGATCTCGCCGCCGTCAAACGAAACGCCGAAAAACTCCTCGAACTCATCCAGAACAACGCCGACGATCCCAAATTCGGATACAAACCCCTCGCCGACCTGCTCAACCTCGACCCGCATCACCCCAAATGGCGAACCCACCTCCTCGACCTCGCCGTCCGCTATTCCGGAAGCAAACTCCACGACGACCTCCTCGTCCTCTACGCCGTCAGCGAACCCGACCCCCGCTCGCGACAGCGAACCCTCCAACGCTACGCCGACCAGTTCAAGGATCAGGACGCCGGTGCTCTCGCCCTCTTCGAACTTGCCCGAACCACCCGCGCCCTCGCCCTCGTCGATCTCGACCCAGCCGCCGTCCAAACCGCCTCCGATTTGTTCCATAGAGTCATCCGCCAGTACCCGCGACACCAGAGCCTCTGCCAGCAGGCCATCGAGGAACTCGCCAAACTCGCACAGTGGGGGGACTTCCGCCATGAATGAACTCGCCCGACCCGGTTCTCTGGTCCTGGCCGTCTGCGGGGCCAGCGGACAAATCTACGCCAGAGCCGTCCTCAAGGTCGCCGCACGCAACAACCTCCCCGTCGACCTGATCCTCTCCGCCAACGCCGTCGCGGTCGCCGCCGAGGAACTCGACGGCCACGACCTCGACTCCGGCCTCAACGCCCGGATCCGCCGGCACCCTAACCTCAATCTCCACTCCCCCCTCGCCAGCGGCTCCCACCGAACCGCCGGCATGATCATCTGCCCCTGCACCCTCAACACCCTCGGCGCCCTCGCCTCAGGACTCTCCGATAACCTCATCCGACGCGCCGCCCAGGTCCACCTCAAACAGCGCCGGCCCCTGGTCCTCGCCCTCCGCGAAACCCCGCTCGGACTGATCGACCTCGAAAACCTCGCCAAACTCGCCCGCGCCGGAGCCGTCGCCGCCCCCCTGTGCCCGCCGTTCTATCACAAACCGCAAACCATCGAACAACTCGTCGACTACACTGCCGAACGCCTCGTCGATCTGATCCACCCCATCCCCCTGAGCTTCACCTACACCGGCAACCTCTCCCACGAATAATCGTTCACGGGAAGAAATCGCCGCCGGGAAGGACACGCTCGCGCGTCGATATCGGAAAAATAAAACCGGGCGCGCCGTCCCCCCTTCGACGCGCCTGGTTTTGGCTTTCAATTCGTCCCAGACGCCGAAGGACTTTGGAGACCATCCTGCAGCGGACGATTCCAAAGGCGCTAATTCGCATTGAGTTTCTGATCGGGCCTCAATAGCCTCGTCGCCGCGATGGCCCACGCATTCCACAACCGGCTGTCCAACAGGTCCGGAAAACCGCTGAGCCAGCCGCCATCGCTTCGACTGTCGCTCCGCCTGAAGATCAAGTGGCAATTCCTCAGGCCGCGTCTCGAGTGGTGCACTCCAGAGAAGATATGTCGTCTACCACAATCACACTTTACTTTCCTCAACCAAGAATGTCAATCCATTTCCGCCCGCCCCCCAAGATTCTCGGCCCCTCAGCCGTCAACCCCTCATTCTGCACTCGGGTATGCTCTCTTTCTGATTCCTCCCTCCGCGTGTTCCGCGTGCTCCGTGCCGCTCCCACAAGGAACACCTTCACCCCAACCCACAACCCACAACCGCCGTGCCGCCGCCTACAACCCAAAGCTCATCCCGCAAGGGCACGTCGAGCCCGCGTTCGGATTGTCGAATACGAACCCGCGGCGCACCACCTCATCCCGAAAACCCACCGTCGTCCCCGCCAGGTATAAACGGCTGAGCGGATCGCACACGATCCCGATCCCGTGCGACTCGAACTCGCAGTCCTCCGCCGCCGGAACCGCCGCCGTCACGTCCACCACGTATGTAAAACCGCCGCAGCCGCCCGCACGCACCGCCAGACGCAGATACGTCTGACCTTTCATCGCCTGCTCCACCGCGATCCGGCGAACCTCCCTCGCCGCCTCCGCCGTCAGTACGATCGGCCGTTCCCCATCCATAGCCATCCGTCTCCTCGCTCAAACAAAAAAGCAGGGAAGATCGCCTCCCTGCCCGGACAACCCGCCGATAGCCGCCCGACTCACTTGGTCCTGCGATACTTCTCCTGCCACGCCTCCGAATAGCTCACCCCGCAGTTGGGGCACCGGTCGTCGAACGTCTCGCCGGCCATCGGGTCCATGTCGAAAATAAACACCTCCTCGCACCGGGGACACTTCACCGCCTGCGTCAACTCCTGCTCCCCGCAGTACGGGCAATCCAGCTTCATCGGGCCCATCATCGGACCCATCTGCTGCGTCTCTTCCATCGTCTGAAGATCGCCCAGCGTCTTCATCACGATCGCCCCGCACGCCTTGCACTTGAACGCCACCTCCTTGGTCGGGTCGAACTCTCCCCCACGCCGGCTCGATGTGTGCCACACCGTCAGCATCGCCATCAGCACCACGCCCAACGCCAGCAGCACCAGCGGGGCCGGCAGCCCGCCCGAACTGCCGCCGATCGTAATGCCGGAAAACGCCCACCGGCACGACAGCACTCTATCCCTCATGATCCACTCCCTTTGCTCGCATCGAACGTCCGCCTCAAACGTCCGGTCGGGGCATCCATCCTACTTGCCCTTGCGATACTTCTCCTGCCACGCCTCCGAATAGCTCACCCCGCATTTGGGACACCGATCGTCGAATTCCGTCATCTGCATCGGATCCATCTCAAAAATGAACACCTCCTCGCACTGGGGACACTGCACCGCCTGCGTCAGCTCCTTCTTCCCGCACTTCGGGCACTCCAGCTTCATCGGACCCATCATCGGACCCATCTGCTGAGTCTCCGACATCGCCTGCAACTCTCCCAGCGTCTTGTGCGCGATCTCGCCGCACGCCTTGCACTTGAACGGAATCTTCCTGTTCGGGTCGAGCCCGTCCCCCGGATTGATGCTCTTGTACACCGTGATCAACGCCATGACCACCACCACCACCGTCAAAACCACCACCGGAAGAGGCTGACCCCCGCCCGCGCCGCCGATACCGACTTTCAACGCCGCCCATCGGGAAACGAATCTGTCCCTCATCGCTTGCTCCTGGTCTCTGTGCCCAACTTGGCCAAAACGCCAAGCCGCTACTTGCCCTTGCGATACTTCTCCTGCCACGCCTCCGAATAGCTCACTCCGCATTTCGGACACCGGTCGTCAAAACTCGCCCCAGCCATCGGATCCATCTCAAAAATGAACACCTCCTCGCACTTGGGGCACTTGACCGCCTGCGTCAACTCCTTCTTCCCGCACTTCGGGCACACCAGCTTCATCGGGCCCATCATCGGACCCATCTGCTGAGTCTCCTCCATCTGCTGCAAATCGCGCAGCGTCTTGTTCACGATCTCATTGCACGCCTTGCACTTGAACGGAATCTCCTTGCTCAGGTCAATCCCGCCGCCCGGGCTGATGCTCGTCTTGTACACCGTAATCAGCGCCATCACCACCACGACGACGGTCAGCACCACCACCGGCAGCGGTTGGCCCGTGCCGCTTCCACCGATGGTGACGTTCAACGAGGCCATCCTGTTCAGTAGCGACCTGTCCCGCATGATCCGATCCTTTCGTTGAAGCTGGTAAAGTCCGATGCGACTTGTTCTGGTGCCGATCCGTTAACAGGGTCCAAGTAAAATTATTGCAGAATGTCCACTTAATTCAAGTCAATTCCTCTTCCGCAGCCGTCCTGCCGCCCTCCGAAGCCAACTCGACCAGAACCAGCTCCGGCTTCGAAAAAAAACGAAAACTGAACGGACCGCTGTAGCCCAGGCCCGCCGAAACCACCAACGACACCCCGCCCACACGCGTCAGACCGCGCCCATGCCGCCAGCCCAGGTGATCGTTCGTGAAAAACGGCAAGCCCGGCACCCGAATCTGACCCCCGTGCGTGTGGCCCGACAGCACCACGTCCGCCAGATCGCCCACCAACGCCGCCGTCAGCGGAAAATGACCCAACACCACCGTCGGCTCGCGACCCTCCACCCCCCGGAACGCCGCGCAAACGTCCGTCGCCGCCCAACACCTCTGGTCCAGACCCACCACGTTCAGCCGATCATCCCCTCGCTCCAGACGCATCAGATCATTATTCAACCACCGAATGCCGCCCTCTCCTTCTCCCAGGCCCACCGCGCCCGAATCGTGATTGCCCAGCACCGCTACAAATCCGTCCCGCGGCGACAGATTCGCGGTCAAAACCTCCAAAAAGGCACGGCCCTCCTCCACAAAATCAGCACTGTGAAGAACATCTCCAGTCAATACCACCAAATCCACCGGTAAGTCCCGGACCCGGTCAAGAGCGTCCTCCACCGGGCACGGACGGCCCAGGTGAAGGTCCGACCATTGTAAAATACGATAACCTTCGAACCCGGTTCCCAGATTGACAATCGGGACCCGATACCGGTGCAACGCGACTTTGCTCATGCGCAGAATCCATAACTCGACCGACCCCACAAAATCATACCCGCCACACCCGCCGATTTCCCCAACGGATCTTGATAAAATTATACTTTAACATTCTCACAAACCAGCCTGGACGGGCCTCCGCCACTACATCGACCAATCGATGCTGATGACAATAAATAATTTCCATTTTAGCGCGACCTCCAAGACCGCTTTTCCAGTATAATGCATATAGACAAAGACAAACTTCCGATATTCCCAAAGCATAGGCATAATGCCTGACGATACTGTCAGTACCGATGAAGTTTGTGTGCTACAGTTGAGGCCATAAGGACGATGGCTATGGAATCCCGGATACGGCTCTTGCTGATGCTTTCCACGGTCGCGGTCACTGCCGCACCGGCTCTGACACAGATTCGCGATGTGGGCAGCGGCGCCTATCGACCCAGCAACTCGATCGGCCAGTTTCGCGGTCGCCTCGGTTCAAGTCTTAGCAGCTACAACTTCCAGACCCCCGGCTATTCATCTCGGGCCGCCGACGTCTCAACTTTCAATCGCCCCGGCTTCGGTGGCTTCGACTCCGGCGGCGCCTCCGGAGTGGGGGGCCTGCCCAGCTTCTCCTCACCCGGTCTCCCCGGCTTCGGCCCCGCCACCCCAGGCTATAGCGGCGGGGGGGGACGCATCGCGGGCATGAATCTGGCCCCTATCGCCTCCGCCGGTCCCGCCACCGCGATGACCGACCTCGTCCTCCTGCCCGAATCCGGCGATATCTGCGAGTACGACCCCCTCGCCTGCGACCTCGACGATCCCCAACTCCTCATGCCGATCACCGGACCGCTCCTCCAACAACCCGACGCCGACGCCTCACCCGCAACCGACTCGCACGACAACCAGCGGGATTATAGCCGATCCCTGCTCGCCGTCCCAACCTACACCGACACCGGTTCCCTCGTCTCCCAGCGGACCAACCTCTACATCGCTCGACAGATGGCCGCCGCACGCGACCTCGTAAAAAACCGCCGCTTTGACCAGGCCTTAAGTTCCTACCAGGCCGTCATCAACCTCGACCCGCAAAACCCCGACCCCGTCATCGGAACCATCCACTGCTTCCTGATGACCGGAAGCTATAAAGCCGCCGGACTGGCCGTCCTGCGACTCGCCCGAGTGCAGAACAGCTTCTGGACCAAACCGCCCGACTACTACCTCGTCTTCGGTATCGACAGAACACGAATCCTCGACGACCTCGACTCCATACAGGACGCCCTCGACCTCTACATCGGAACCTACGGCGACATCGGCGGAAGCGAAGGCCACACCAGAAGCCACGGCATGCTCTCCTGGCTCGGCGTGCTCTACATCGGATGGATCAACAATGACGAGCAGGCGGTAAAGGATGCCGTCAGCCGCGCCGCCAACGCCGGACCCTTCCACACCGAAGTCCAGGAACTCTACCGACAGATCACCGGCGACCAGTCACGCCAGGTCGTCTCCGTCGAAGACCTCACCCCCGTCGGAACGCTCCCCGACTTCCTCCAGCCGCGCTCGCCCGCCAACCAACCCTAGCCGCTAACCGTCCGCCCGAACCTGCACCCGCTCCAGCACTTCACGGCAGTATCCGCACGCCTCGCAGTCCTTCGCGCACGACGCCGTCCGCTCCCACCAGTCCGCCGGAAACCGCCGGTTGTCGATCGCCTGCGGCGCCAGCAGCGGCCCGTAGCCCGGCTCCATCAAATCCAGCAGATTGCCGTAAAACCGCTCCGCACAATACGCCGCCACCACCGCCCGCGGCCGCGAGTGCATCCGCGTCGCCAGCTTCGCCGTCGAAAACCACCGCTCGTACCGCCCGATGTCCTCCGGCCGTACCCACGACCCGCACAACAAATGCACCCAGTTCTCCCGCCTTGACAGAAACTCCCAGCACGGACTCGGCCACCTCTGCCCCACGTGCTCCACCCCGCACATCTCCGCCTCGTGGGCCACGAGGTTATCGTGAAACGTCTGCGTCGAACACCAGTTCAGACACCCGCTGTTGACCAGGATGTGCAGTTCCTTGCCCCGCTCATCGCACCACGCCTTCAACCGTTCGATCCGCCGCGCGTCCCGATTGTACTCCCGCTGCATGTAAAACCCGTCGAACGCATCCGCCACGTACGCCATCCCCGCCGTCGTCCCGATTCGCATATTCACCGACGCCCGAATCGCCAACTCTGGAAACGCCTCCTTCAGCGTCCGCGCCACAAACGGCGACGTCGTCGTCACCGCGATCAGATTCTGCGCGTCCAACAGATGCCGCACCTGCCCCCGCACCCGCTCGGCCAACTCCACCGACACCGCCTTCGCACCATAGCACGCTGCGTTCACCAGCAGCACCAGACCAACCCCCATCCCAGACAACTCACCCAACTCCGCCTCCAGCACCTCCCGCCCATCCTCCTCCAGCACCGACCGGCCGCTCGCCTCGCCCGGCCACGCAAAATACACCTCGCCGATCCGCTCCCGAAACTCGCGCACCACCTCCACCACCGACTCGTCATCCGGATACCGATAACCAATCGAATACCGCATCGCCATAAGACCAATTATACCAAACCGCCAACCCTCTCGACACCGCCTCCGCCGCGGCTTCCGTCCAAACGCTGCAACCTCCCTCAGCGCCGCCTCAAAGCGATCGCCACGCCTTCGCGATCTTCCGCAAATCACCAAGCCGAATCGGCAGCGTCACCGGCGCCTCCCCAAACGACCGCACAAAATGCTCCGCATAAAAAACGCACGGCACGCCGTACCGACCGCTCTGCATCGTATAGTCCAGCCACTTGCCGTAATCCGCGTGCACCCAATCGTCCATATCGATCGGCGCATCCGGATGCACCGCCGACGACAAATCCGCCCGCGCCTTCATCGCCGCCAAAACGTCCACCTCCACCGACTCCGTATCGTGCAGCCGCACCATGTCGAACACGCCCTCAAAATACGGATGCACGATACTGCTCGACACCAGACAATCCCTCTTCGCCGACTTCGCCGCGTCATAAATCTGCTTGTGCAGATCGTACAGCAACTCACAGCCCCACGCACTCCCCGCAAACTCGATCCGCGGATGCCTCTCCAACGCAAACGTCCGACCAAACTGCGCCCCGCCCCGCAACACCCGCTCCGACGGCACAAACGCAAGCTGATCGATCTTGAACCCGTCCGCCCCCAACCCGTCCTTCCCATCCGACAACAGCCGCCCCACATTCTCCCGCAAAAACGCCCGATACCCCTTGTTCGTCGGATCGGCCACCAGCTTCGTCTTGCCCGCGAATAGGCACCACGCATCCGGCAGCCCGTCGTTCAGCCACGTCCCGATCCACAACAGCACCTTCCGCCCCCGCGCGTGCTGCCGCGCGATAAACCCGCGCAAATCCGGCCACTTGATCGGGTCCGCACGCCATACCCCCGCCGGCGACCAGCCGGCGTCGATAATCACCGTCCCAAACGGCACGCCCGCCTCATCCAACCGATCAATCCACCGCTGATAAAGCCCCTGCGTGCAATACGCCAGCGCCCGCGCCTCCGCACCCGGACCCTCCAGAAACAACGACATGCCCACCTGATCGCCCCAGCCGCAGTAAATCGGCCGACGCCACCAGTCCGGCTGATCCGACCGCGCCAGACGCCGCTTCGCCGCCGACGGATACAACTCCGCCATCCCGCGCGCCAGAAGCTCCATCCGACCCTCACCCTCATGCCCCGGGATCGCGCACACCTCAACGTGCCCGCTCGCTTCCTCCACCAGCGTATGACCCTCCAGGTCGATCGCCACCTCCACGCCGCCAGCCGTGCCCGTAAAATCCACAAAATTCCACCGATGCCACCCCGCATCCGCCCGCACAGCCACCAGCGCCGAACGTCCCTCGCCCATCGCCACCACCGCGAACGGCGTCGGCGTCAGCTTCGATCCCGCCTCCTGCGTCACGTGCGTCCCGATCGTGATCGTCTTCGGAACCGGATACGGCTCGACCCGATGATCCCGCGACGGCGACGGACACCACACCGCCTCCACCGCGAACCCCAACCCCTTCGCCGAAACCCGACCCTTCAGCCATCGCCCGCCAACGCCGCGAACCGCAAATGCTCTTCGATCCACGATAGTCCCTTCTCAAACCCAACGCCCAACGCGCCAAACCGCGCCGCACCTCAAGCCCAACCCGCC
>JAAYCJ010000286.1 GCA_012729815.1 Phycisphaerae bacterium
CGCTGATTTCCGACATCCACAGCAACATCGAAGCCCTTCAGGCGGTCTTCGACGACATCGCCCGGCGCTCGATCCGCCGGGTCATCTGCCTCGGCGACGTGGTCGGCTACGGCCCCAACCCCTGCGAGTGCCTCGACTTGATCATCGAACGGTGTGAGGCCTGCATCTGCGGCAATCACGACCAAGCTGTTTTCTACGAACCTTACAGCTTCAACATCGGAGCCGAGCGGGCCGCCCTCTGGACCCGCCAGGTCCTCGAAAGCGAGCCCAACAACGCCCTGCGCAACCGCCGGTGGGATTTCCTCGGCAAGCTGCCGGTCAAACACCGCGGCGACGGGTTCGTCTGCGTCCACGGCTCGCCGCGTAAACCGATCAACGAGTACCTCTTTCCCGACGACGTCTACAGCAACCCCAACAAGCTGCTGGACAACTTCCGCCGCCTGGACGAGCCGACCTGCTTCGTCGGCCACACCCACGTGCCCGGCGTCCTGCTCGATGACCCCTATTTCGACCCGCCCGACGAACTGGCCGAACCCAACCAGTTCGAGTTGGGCGAGCAGGCCATCGTCAACGTCGGATCGGTCGGCCAGCCCCGCGACCGCGACTGGCGGGCCAGCTACGTCGTGATGAACGAGGAAACGGTCGAATTCGTCCGGGTCGAATATGACTTGGAAAAGACCGCGGCGAAGATTAAAAAGGTGCCTGAGATCGACGATTTCCTGGGCGAACGACTCAAGGAAGGCCGCTAGCCCGTGAACGATCAGGACAGCGAAGGCAAACAGGGGCCCGCGGATCAGCCGATCGCGGAGTCCCGGCCGGCCGAACCGGGGGGATCGGAGCAACGCCAGAGGCTCTCGGTCGCCCGTCCCATGCGCGAAATCCGGGCGCCCGCCGATCGTATCCTGCCGCCGATGGGCCGGGTGGGGGCTTTTTTCCAACTGCTGGTGGTGATGGGGGTCTGGCTGGGCCTGCTGCTCTGGGCTAAATCGGCCCCGCCGGAGACCGTCCCGCCCGTCGAGGAGCGCGGCTACCTGATCTACGTATCGGTCCTGATCCAGGGCCTGCTGGCCCTGGGGCTGATCGCCGGGACGCTATGGGTCAGCGGGCAGAGCTGGCGGACCATCGGCTTTACCTGGCGCAAGACCCTCGGCCACGAGGCGGGCTGGGCCGCTTTAGGTCTGATGGCCGTCTACGGCATCCTGCTGCTGAGCGGAGTCGCCCTGATGTTCCTGCCGGAGGAGTACGTCAATCAGATCGTCCAGGAACGCAAGGAGCTCTTCGAGACCTTCCCAGCCATTCCGTTCGCCGCGGTGGCGACGGTCATGATGTTCGTAGGGATCTACGAAGAGGTGCTCTTCCGCGGACTGATCCTGACCCGCCTGCGGCTCGTGCTGGGTGACTGGCGGGGTAATTGGGCGACGGCGGTAGTCCTCTCCAGCGCCCTGTTCGGGGTTCTCCACCTCTACGAGGGCTACGTCGCGGTCGTGCAGATCGCCCTGGTCTCGCTGGTGTTCTCCGTCCTGTTTATCTACCGCGGCAGCCTGATCGCTCCGATCCTCGCCCACGCGGCGTTCAACACGATCAACATGACCCTGGCGTTCAA
>JAAYCJ010000287.1 GCA_012729815.1 Phycisphaerae bacterium
CCTTACGGTCCGGGCGGCGGTGCTCCGGAAGGGTATGTTCCGGGTCGGGCGCCGGGCGGCGGTGTTCCGGACCGGGCCGGAGGCGGCATGGCGCGTCAGAGCCGTCCCCAGATGGGGGAGGCGGTGGACGAGGAGTTGCCCAAGGGCTTTCTGGTGACGATTTCGGGGACGACGCCGTACAGCGATCCGGCATCGCGTCAGAAGGCGGCCAGGTTCCTGGCTGAGACGCTGGTGAAGAATCTCCAGAGTTACGGGAAGGACTACGGGCGGGAACACGGCCTGTGGATCGAGCCGGTGGAGATCAAGAACGTCAAGGAAGTGAACCCGGCGGACAAAGGGGTATCGATCGGCGGACAGGATCCGGGACGAGTACGGGATCGACGGACGACGAATCGGGCGACGGAAGAGGCGGAGCGCGGGCCGTTCGATCCGATCACCGGCGAGTCGATGGCGGATGACTGCCAGTTCACGGTGGTCTGTTTCGTTCATTTGGGCGAGCCGAAGGAGGAGTCGGCGGAGCCGGACGGCGCGGCGGGACAGCCGGCGCGTCGGCCGCGTTCGTAAGGAAGCGAGTGGAATGGTGCACCGGCACCGGCGAATGGAGGAGCGAAGATGGAACTCCTGAAGAAATACATCGTGGTGGTGATCAGTGCGGTGGTGTCCGTGGCGGCGCTGGTCGGCGTGGCGGTGGGGATCAGCCGGTTTTCCGGTCTTCAGAAGGAACTGGACCAGGCCAAAGGGCTGGTCACGAATCTCCAGACCATCGAGAAGGGGGTTCCCGTTCCGACGGCGGACGGGGTCGTGCAGCTAATCGCGACGGAGGAACTGGTGACGACGTTCCGTCAGGTGGCGGTGGAAGGGGCGGCCCAGTCGCGTGAGGCGCTGGCCGAGTCGCTGTACGAGAACATCGGCTACGATCCGGAGACGGGGACGATCAAGCGGGCGCTGGTCATGGAGGGGATTTTTCCGGAGCCGATTTCGACGTCCTTGCCCTACGGTTTCCGGTCGGCGTACGAGCAGGCGTTGCTGGACCTGTTGTCGGCGATGGATGCGGGCGGGGTTCCGAGGGAGTCCGAGATTCGGAAGGAGCTGGACAACCTGGAGTTGACGACAGGTTTCCACTCCGACAAGGATTCGGCTTCGGAGCGGCGGACGGAGACGACGGCGGCGGCGACGGATTCGGGCCTTCAGTTGACGGAGCAAGACAAGCAGCTTCTGGCGGTTCAGCGGGCGGCGGAGGTGAGGGCGGGGGCGATCAAGATTTACGCGGACTGGTCGTGCCTGGACGTGGTGAAGGAGGTATTCGCGACGGATCAGGGCACGGCGCCGTGGCTGCGGGACATGTGGTGGGCGCAGATGTCGCTGTGGATTCAGCAGGACATTGTGCGGGCGATCGCGGAGGTGAACGGGTCGGCGAAGGACGTCACGGGGTCGGCGGTGAAGCGTCTGCACGGGATCGAGGTGGCGCACGGGTACTACCTGGGTCCGGTGGGCGGATCGGCGATGGCGGGAACGGGGAACCTGCCGCAGAGTTTCACGGGGATTTCGCCGAACGGGGATTGGGACGTGACGGGCTTCAAGCTGGAGGTGACGGTGGACGTCCGCCGGCTTCCGGAGTTGATCGCGGCGATTTCGCGGCAGGGCCACTACGTGCTGTATTCGTGGGATCTGGAGGCGGTCCAGAAGCCGCAGCAGGATCGGCAGGGGAATCGGTCCGTCGGCCGGACGATCGACGAGTCGCTGCTGTACCGGTATGGGACGGACCCGCTGGTGCGGTTCGTTGGTTGTTGGGAAGCGTACCAGATCAAGGACTTCCATCACTGGGGGATCGTGGGGTACGGCGTGGATGCGCAGAAGAATCCGACGGTGAAGCTTTACGACGGGAAGGTGGTGGCGGTTCCCGCGGAGGGGGGGCGTGAGGACGTGGCGGGTCTGACGGGTCTGATGCCCAAGGAGATTCGCGAGGCGCTGTCGCTGGAGGAACAGCCGTCGAGTTCGGGCCAGTCGCCGCGTCGCGGGCGTGGCCGATAGGAGAGACGGACGACTCAGTTCGGAGAGGACATATGCCTGCCAAGAAACCGAATGTGATCGAGCAGCATTTCGAGAAGGGCGTGCTGGCGCTGGCGGCGGTGGTGCTGCTGTACATGGGTGCGGCGTACCTGGTTGGATCGCCGGTCAAGACGATGATCGGGACCGAGACGGTCGGTCCGGGGGAGGCGTACGCCCGGATCGCCGAGATGGCTCAGCGGGTAGACGAGAAGGCCCGGCGTCAGGCCGTGCCGGAGAATATCGTGGTCGAGAACACGACGGGCCAGTCGGGTCAGACGAAGAGCCAGGCGGGCCAATCGTTGCCCACGACGCTTCCGGCTGTGGTTCAGCGGGTCAAGGAGAGCGAAGGGATCGAACTGGGCGATCCGAACACGCCGTATCGGCGTCACGACCTTGTGAAGGTGGTGACGCCGGTGCGTCTGGCGGTGCATCAGGGTCGCAGCACGATCGAGGTGGATCCGCGGGATTCGCTGGCCCAGTTTGTCCAGGCTTCGGAAGGTCGGGCGGACATGAGCTGGGTTACGGTGGTGGGTGAGGTGAACCTGGAGGAGCAGAAGAAGCTGATGGCGGATCTGCCGGATACTCCGGGCAAGGAGCCGCACATCATACGGGTCGATCTTCAGCGGGCTCTGGTGGACGAGCAGGGGCATCTGGGGGAGTGGGAAGACGTGGCTCCGCTGGACCCCGCGGCATTGCTGGCGCCGCCGGACAAGCCTTTGAAGCTTGAGACATTCCAGGAGCTCAAGAACTTGCGGGCGGAATTGCTTCGGGCGCCGTCGCAGTGGCAGGTGGAAGCGGCAAACCCGTACTTTCCCCGCGTGATGGCGGGGGCGCCGTGGAACATTCCGACGCTGGCGGGCGAGAAGCCGGTGGTGGTGGAACGTCCGGTGGCGCGTCGGGAGCGTCCAGCGGTTCGCCGGGTGACTCAGCCGACGGGTATGGGTCCTGGCGCGGGTCCTGGGGCGGGTCCTGGCATAGGCCCGGATCGAGACCGCTTGGGCGGCGGTGGCGGCGGTGGCGGTGGCGGGGCGTACAACCGCTACGGGGCGCCGGGCGGAGCGAATGAACGCCGGCTTGGCAACGACCGGCCGCGGTATGGCGGCGAAGACATGATGCCGCCGATGGGTATGCCGGCGGGTCCTGGGATGATGGAGCCGGGCATGGAGCGGATGCCGACTCCGGCTGGGCCGGGGACGACGGGTCCGAAGGCGGAGTTGGAGAAGACGGAGACCGGGGTGAAGGTCTGGGCTCACGACCTGTTTGCAACTCCTGGCAGGGCATATCGTTACCGCATGAGGATAGTCATCTACAACTCGCTGGCGGGGTGGCCGCTGTACATGAAGGATCAGTCGAACGTGCTGTTGGCGGGTCTGAGCAGCGAGTGGTCGGAGCCGACCAATCCGGTGATTGTGGAGGAGGACATTTACTTCTTTGTTTCGCGGCCGCACGACGAGAGGAAGGCAGTAAAAGTTGACGTGTATAAGTGGAGTTACGGTTGGTTATGCAACCAGAGTTTCACGGTTGAGCCGGGCGAGATGATCGGCGGGCCGCAGAAGTCCAAGTATTATGTTCGGGACGGCGAGAGCACGCTGCAGGAGATGCAGGAGGTGATTGATTTTTCGACGGGCGCGGTGCTGGTGGACGTGACGGAGAAGGCGGAGGTGACGGTTCGGGATCCCAGCGGGCGTGGGGGGGAGTTTGAGATTCGCGCGGTGTCGGATGCGACGGTGATGGTGGTTCGGGACTTGGACGGGAAGCTGATCGAGCAGGATACCGAGAGCATTCGGTCGGACCCTGGTTATAAGTATTGCAGAGATAAGATGGCTGACCAGCGTATGGAGATGCGTAGGAAGAACGTGGTTCGGTGGCAGGACGCGCGTCAGACGGGTGCGGGCGAAGCGGCGGTTCCGGCCCGCGGGCGAGGGTAGTGGAGGCGTGGGAGAAAGGGCCTTCGGCTGTGGGTAGGAATCTCAGTAAGTCCTTATCTCCTTTTGATTTTTGGCTTGAATGCGGTATTGGGTTTGGGTACACTGCTGCCTACAAGACGCCTGGCAGACAGTCCCGCCAAGTGAGACCTTCGTAGACGGTCCACGTGAGGCATTAGAGAGCGAATACGTGGAGGATACGACATTGCGGCCCTCGAGCGTGTTTCTGGTTGCGGCGATCGCCGCGGCAATGTGTTTTGGATCGGTCGGGCACGGTCAGGAGACTCAGGAGGGCGCGGATCCGTCGGCGCTTCTTGAGCAGGGGATCGAGTTATTCCAGAATTACGAGTTTGGGGAGGCGGTGCGGGTACTCCGCGCGGCCAAGGCCCGCGATGACGAATTGAACGAGTTGAGCGACGATCAGAAGCAGCAGCTCACGAGGTATCTGGATGAGGCGGCCAAGGCCAAGACGCCGAATCTGGAGGGGCTTGAGAGTTTGGAACTGGCAGAGCGTCTGATGGCATCGCCGACGGTGGGCGAGACGGAGTTGGAGCAGGCGGTGTCGTTCTACCGCAAGGCGTTGGAGGTGGAGCCGTATCTACCTCCGGCGGCGGTTCAGCGGGCGCGTGAGGGTCTGGCGAAGGCGACAAAGGAACTGGCGGCCCTGGAGCCTGAGACGGAGGAGGTCCAGGAGCAGCCGGTAGCGGCGCCGACGACGCAGCCGCAGGGATCGGCTGAGGGTGAGGAGGCGCCGGAGCCGGCGGAGCTTCAGGAGGTTCCGAGCGAGTCGGTTCGGTTGGAGCCGGTTGCCCCGCGGCTGGCGCCGCCGGGATCGGAGCCGACTCTGATGGACCGGGTGATCGAGGCGCGGCAGATACAGAAGCAGCAGGCGTTGGCGTCGTTCGCGGCGGCGGATCAGCGGATCCGGGAGGCGGTGGACGCGCGGGAGTTTCTGACGGCCCGAGACATATTGTCTGAGGCGCGGCAGGAGGTTTACCGGAACCGGAACCTGTTTACGCAGTCGGAGTTCGAGCGGTTGTTGCTGAACGTCGACAGCCTGGCGGCGTTGATCGAGGCGGAGCAGCAGGCGTACCAGCAGCGTCAGATCATGCAGCAGATGCAGGAGGCGGAGACGCAGCGGCTGGAGCGAGAGCGGCGGACGCAGGAGGAGAAGTACGAGCGGATTCAGGAGATATACCTGGAGGTGGCCCGTCTTCGCCGGGAGAAGCGGTTTGACGAGGCGATCGAGCGGGCGCGGGAGATTCTGGCGATCGAGCCGACGTACGACCGGGCCAAGTGGGTGATCGAGGATCTTCAGGATCTGTCGATGTACCGGGAGCAGAATCGGATCGACGAGGAGGTCGACGCCGAGGGTCGGGTTTTGTTCAACGAGGGGGATAAGGCGCGGATTCCGTATTCGGACGAGGTGCGATATCCGGAGAACTGGGAGGAGTTGACCCAGAGCCGCCGGGAGCTGATGCGTCGGCTGAACAAGACGCTGGTGGGCGAGGCTCCGGCGCGTCTGACGGAGCGGAAGCTGGAAGGGACGATCGTGGAGGACGTGAGGCCGCTTCGGGGGTCGCTGCGGAATGCCTTCAACTACTTCAAGGGTCAGGGGATCAAGCTGTTCGTGCGGTGGGACGCGTTGGAGATCGAGGGCCTGGTGCCGGACAGCGAGGTGAATTTCGAGTCGCTGGAGGGGCTGGAGGGGGTGAGTCTCAAGTCGGCGTTGGAGTTGCTGCTCAAGACGCTGAGTCCGGAAGTGAACTACGGGATCAACACGGACGGGTTCGTGGTGGTTTCGACGCGGGACGCGTTGCGTGACGAGAACCTGACGCCGCGGATGGGACGGCTTGAGACGCGGGTGTACAACATTTCGGACATCATGGAGTATTCGCCGTCGTTCAGCAGCATTCCGGAGGTTGAGCCGCAGCAGGAGGAGGAGGCGATCAACCTGGAGGACATTGAGGCGACGGAGTTTGAGGACCTGGAGTCGCTGGAGGACATGGTCGACCTGCTGGAGGAGTTGATCATTTCGCTGGTGCGTCCGGATAGCTGGCGGATCGCGGGCGGCGAGGGGACGATTGACGTGTGGCGGAAGCGCTGGCTGATCATTTACCAGACTCCGGAGGTGCACGACGAGATCGACGAGATGCTGGAGGGTCTGCGGGAGACGCAGACGATCCAGATCGCGATGGAGGCGCGGTTTATCACGGTGTCCCGGAACTTTTTGGAGAACATCGGGATCGACCTGGACGTGATTTTCAACCAGTCGCAGGCGGGGTACGATTTTACGGGTGCGGAGAACACGTGGGGGAACATGGTGCAGCAGGGGTTCGGGTCGTCGCTGGTGATGCCGCGGACGTTTTCGCGGTTGGCGGTGCTTCCGGTGTCGCCGGCGGGCGTTCCGGGCCAGTTGCCGGTGGGATTCGTTCAGCCGTACCAGCACCACGGGTTGATTCCGACGGGTAACGGAGGGAGTTTCACGGCGGGCAACATGACGCCGATACCGATGCTGCAGGGTTCGCGGAACCTGGTGATTCCGGAGAACACGGGTTTGCCGGGCAACCTGGCGGGGACGGCGGGTTCGGCGTTCCAGGTGATGGGAGCGTTCCTGGACGACCTGCAGGTGAATTTCCTGCTCGAGGCGACTCAGATGGACCGGTACAGTTCGATCGTGCAGGCGCCGCGGGTCATCATGCAGAACGGTTCGCTGGGCTATATTGCGGTGCAGACGGACGTGCCGTACGTGGAAGAGGTGGAGGTGGCGCTGGGCGAGTCGTCGGGCGGCACGGAGCCTCAGGTGGAGACGATGGGTTTCGGTACGGTACTGGCGGTTCGGGCGTCGACGCGGGACTTGCGTTATGTGAACCTGTACATGGTGCCTCAGGTGACGGCTCGGGCTCCGGACGCGGACCTGGTGTACGAGACGACGGTGGTGAGTCAGGGGGCGGTTTCGATTTTGTCGTACCTGTATCCGGGGCGTCGGACGACTCGGGTGGAGACGACGGTGTCGGTTCCGGACGGGGGGACGCTGCTGCTGGGCGGGTTGAAGCAGGCGGGGGAGATCGAGCGTGAGGCGGGCGTTCCGGTGCTCAGCAAGCTTCCGGTGGTCCGGCGGTTTTTCTCGAACAAGTCGATCACGAAGGACAACTTCACGCTGCTGGTGCTGATCAAGCCGAAGATTCTGATCCGCGAGGAGTTGGAGCCGGGATACCTGACCGACATGTAGGATCGCGGAAGGCGTTTTGAAGTTCAGGCCACCCCGTTGGCGCGGGGTGGCTTTTTTTATGAGGTCATTCGAGCCAGAGGGGCTTGAGGTCGATCTGGTCGGGATGGTATTTTCCGAGGCCGGCGCGTGCGGCTTCGACGAGGAGGGGGAGGAAGTCGTCGGATTCCAGGAGGGGTTGGAGGCCGGCGTTGGCGCGGAGACGTTCGATGATTTCGAAGGCGACGGCGTCGGTGGCGACGGCGTCCCGGCTGAAGAGGAGGGCCTCCTGGGGCGAGACGGCGTCGTCGTGTTCGAGGACGTCGGTTCGGATGGGGACCTTGACGGCGTTGACGAGGTGGAGGCGGATTTTGTCGCGGATGATGGGGAGGCGGTAGATGTCGACGATATAGGGGGAGCAGGCGTTTCGGTAGAAGCGTGCGGGATGTCGGAGGAAGCCGTAGGTGGCGTTTCGGAGGCAGACGCTGATGCCGGAGATGGCGTCGGCGCGGAGGAGTGGGACGTTGACGAGGGCGGTGACGTCGTCGAGGGCGGCGGTGAACTGGTCTTTGCCGGAGCCGAAGTCGATCTGGTCGGTCCATCCGAAGTTTGGTTTTCGGGGTTTGGGCAGGAGCGGATCGGCGGGCGTGGCGCCGAGGAAGAGGAGTTGGTGGGGTTGGAAGCCGTTCTGGAGGAAGATTCGGAAGATCTCTTCGCTGAAGACGCGGTTGGTGGCCAGGAGGTATTCGAGGGTGTTGTCGAATTTGAAGCCGATGACGTCGTTGGGTTGGAAGAAGGCCTGGAGGGCCTTGGGCAGGACGGGGCACTGGGCCAGTTCGCAGAATCCGGCGATCAGGGCCTCTCGGAGTCGCCATCGGCTGATGCCGTGGCCCTTGATGAGCTGCTGGGACTTTCGGTAGCGGATGATGTGGACGGGAGACTTGCGGGCGGTCATGGTGGCGGGGAGGGAGGACGGAGCGGAGGCGGTCTGAGCGAGGAGGCTTCGCCAAGGGTTTGCGGCGGCGAAGGCGGCTGCGGCGGCGACGTGTTTTAGAAAGTCCCTTCGATTCACGGCGTTGGTCCGGCGGCGGCGCACCATCTGGGCGCGGCCGGAGGTATAGAATCTTATCGGCCGGGCGCGGCGTTGCGGTTCAGCCGATCCGGAGGGACGAGGCGGCCGGCTTGCAATCCGGCGGCGTCGGCGATATTTTCTAGGGTAAGGGCGGATAGCAGATGTCAGCGACGATCGGGTCTTCCATTTTGGCGATCTTCCTGTTTCTGATGGCGACGGGTGCGCCTTCGACGCAGCCGGCGGGTCGGGAGTTGGCGGTGCCGGTGCGGCTTGGAGGTTCGGGGGGGCCGGTATTGGTGGGAGAGGGGGGTGACGGGGCGGTGTTGGTTGGGGAGGGCAGCGGTCGGCGGGTCGCGCGGGCATTGGCTTTGATGGGCGTGCTTCCGCGGCCGGAAGGGGGAGTGGGCGAGGATCGGGAAGGCGGGCTGTGCATTGAGCTGAGGCGTCCGGATCTGTCGGAGAGCGTGCCGCTGGAAGAGGCGGTCTGGTTTGCGACCTCGGGCGGCCGTGTGAAGGCGGAGGGGTGGCGGTTCGCGGCGGGAGCGGGCGGAGGCGACGAGGGCGGGCCGGCGGTGATTTCGGCTGATGCGGACGTGCCGGGGACGATTGAGCCGGTTTTTGAGGGGGTTTCGCTGGCGGAGGTGGGCGGGGTATTTGTGCAGGAGGGGATCGGGTGGCTGACGGAGGAGGCGGCGTTGGTTCTGACGATCCGTCCGACCGTCGATGGGCGTTTGGTCGTGCTGTTGGATCGGTTCGGCCGGACATGGATCGATGAGCGGGAGGTCGGCCGCAAGGCGTTGCTCGATGCGGTGCGGAGCGGGCTTTGGGAAGGCGACAGGCGGGTTCTGGTGTTGTACGACCCGTATGCGTTGGAGAGCGATCTGGAGGAACTGAGCGAGTCGATCCTGGGAGGCGGGATCGACCAGGAGCGGCTGACGGTGTGGCGGGCGGACGGCGGGTTGGGGCTGGAGGTTCTGGCGGTTCCTGAGCATCGTGAGGATCTGCAGCGGGCGGCGATATCGAGGCGTTTCGCTGACGGGACGGCGCCTTGGCAGCCGATTGTCGAGCAGCAGCGGGCGTTGGCGGATCGGTTGCGTGGGTTTTTGACGGATTCGCTGGCCGGTTTGGAGCAGCTTGGGCGGCGTTTCGAGGGGTGTCAGGGGGGTTCGCAGCGTCCGACGACACGGCCGGCGGATGTGCCGGAGGGGCTGGATGAGTGAGATGCTGGGGCGGCGAAAGCGACGATCATGAGGAAGTGGGGGCGGAAAAAGGTTTACTATTCGGCTGAAAACGGGGAAAATGAGGCGGTCCAGCGTATAGGGCTGGGCGCACTTCGTTTTGGTGAACCAGGGTCCGTAGCACGGAGCGAATGACATGGAAGAATACGAACGGCTGAAGCAGTTGGTGATGAGCGTGGAAGACGATATTGCGAAGGCGGAAGGCGGGAACAAGGCGGCTGGAACCCGCGTTCGCAAGCAGATGCAGGACATCAAGGCGGCGGCGCAGGAGATACGGACGCGGATTTTGGAGACGCGTTCGGAAGGCGAGTAGGTCCATTTTTGAGTTCGGCGCAGGGGGAGCGGCGCGAACGGCGGAGACGGTGAGTTTATGCCCCCAGAACCTATCGTGGACTTGTCCAGGATTGATCCGGACAAGGTGTTGGTCGGGAAAGAAGAGATTCGTCAGGTCAATCCCCAGCGTTACGAGATGGAGCAGTTGGACGGGATTCTGTACGAGGACCGCGAGCACTCGGTGTTCGTCGGGTACAAGGACGTACGGGAGGATGAATTCTGGGTTCGTGGCCACATTCCCGGTCGGCCGCTGCTTCCGGGGGTGTTGATGATCGAGGCGGCGGCGCAGTTGGCGTCGTACTACGGGCACCGGACGTTGAAGGACTGCCCGTTCGTTGGTTTTGGCGGGGTGGACGAGACGAAGTTCCGCGGGACGGTGGTTCCGCCGTCGCGGTTGATATTGATGGCCAAGGGGGTGGAGGCCCGGCCGCGTCGGGTGCGGTGTTATGTTCAGGGTTTCGTGGACGGGCGGATGGTTTTTGAGACGTTGATTACCGGTATGCCGGTCTGAGTTGGCGGATCGGGCGTGCGTCTCAAGCGGGCTTGTCGGCTGTGCCGATAGACAGGTAGTGTTTGACAGGACCGATGAGCCTGGATCGGGAACCGCCGATGAGCCTGGTTTCGAGGGTGCCGGGGCGTGTGTGCCCCTGCATCGACATAGCGGACCGCCGGTGTGCCCGGCACCTGAGTCTGAGGCGGCTTGAGGATGCCTTTGCGTTGTGCATGGGCGATCATCGGCAATGCCCGGTCTATCAGCAGATGGCAGATGAGCGAATCCGAATCGAGGGACGTCAGGGCGTTGGCGCGGCTGGTTGAGCAGTTCCTGCGCCACCTGTCGGTGGAGCGGGCGCTGTCGCCGTTGACGCTGGAGGCGTATCGTCGGGACCTGGGGCGTTTGACGGGGTACCTTTCGGGGCATGGGGTGGACCGGCCGGAGGAGATGACGGCGGCGGTGCTGCAGTCGTTTTTGGGCGATCTGACCAAGCAGGGCTACGCGCCGGCGTCGCGTGCGCGGACGTCGGCGGCGATTCGGACGTTTCTGAAGTTTCTTTTCGTGTCGCGACTGATCACGGTGGATCCGGTGACGCTGCTGGATTCGCCGAAGCCGGCGCACCGGCTGCCGCGGGTGCTTTCGCACGAGCAGATGGACCGGCTACTCTCGTCGGTGGATCCGGAAAGCCGGACTTATCTGCGCGACCGGGCGATCGTGGAGTTGTTTTACGCGTGCGGACTGCGGGCTTCGGAGCTGTGCGGTCTGCGGGTCAGCGACGTCGATTTGAACGTGCGGGTGCTTCGGTGTTTCGGGAAGGGGAGCCGGGAGCGGATCGTGCCGATCGGGGAGCCGGCGTGCCGGGCTTTGGAGGCGTATTTGACGCGGCAGCGGCCGGAGATGGTGGACGATCCGCGGGTGAGCGGGATATTCGTGAGTTTGCGGGGCAAGCCGCTGGACCGGGTGATGGTCTGGCGGATCATCAAGCGGGCGGCGGCGGCGGCGGGATTGGGGGATCGGGTTTCGCCGCACACGTTGCGGCACAGTTTCGCTTCGCACGTTCTGGAAGGGGGAGCGGATCTGCGGATCGTGCAGGAGTTGCTGGGGCACGTGGACGTATCGACGACGCAGATTTACACACACATCGACCGCAAGCGTCTGAAGAACATTCACCGGCGGTTTCATCCGCGGGGTTAATCGCGGGCTGACCGGATCGGCATACGGCTCGCGGCGCATCATCTGCAGGGGGAGTCGCATGGGGAGAGTCGATCGGTAAAAAGAAAAAATGGAAGGTTCCGCCGTGGCCGAGAACCTTCCATTCTTTCGGACCTTGAAATTCATCAAGGCGACACGCCATTGGTGTCCTTCGGCGTGTCTTCTGCAGATGCTTACTTCCTGGCTGTCTTCTTCTTCTTCGTGGCTTTCTTCTTCGTGGCCTTCTTCTTGGTTGCTTTCTTCTTGGTGGTCTTCTTCGCGGCCTTCTTGGTCGCTTTCTTCTTCGTGGCTTTCTTCTTCGTGGCTTTCTTGGCTTTGGCCATAACATTACCTCCACAAAAGACACGGAAACCAAATTACCAAAGAGCATCAAGTACTCTTACTGAACTTTGTGGCCTAAAGTTACAGAATTGTCAAGAGAAAAAATGTCAAAATACGTTTGTCGGCATTCCGCTTTGGTCGGTTCCGACGGCGGTCGGAGCAGTCGGGAACCATTGCCGCTGGTTGAATATTCGGCAAATTGTTCGATGAGTCTTTACCACAGTCTGCCGTTGCCGATGATGCGAAGATGTTCGGCGAGAACATCAGAAGCGGTCGAGGCATGCATACATTGCGGGGGAGCGTTTCTATAGACAGGTTCGAGAGAGGCTATGGTGATGTTATAAAGAGGTTTTGTTTTTCGGGTTGGCCGGAGCATCGCCGCATCCGGCGCCGGGCGGACGGCGGTCTGAGGGGTTGAAGATTTTTTTCATTTCGAACGTCGGGACGTGTCGATGTGGCCAAACCGCCGGGCGCATGATAGACTCACAGTGACGTGAACGGACATGGAGAGGTCGCCGGATGGGCATAAAAAAAACGGAAGGAAAATGCGATGCGCGGCCGTCGGCGGTGGTGTTGCTGAGCGGCGGATTGGACTCGGCGGTCACGCTGGCGGTGGCGGTTCGGGAGGGTTTTGCATGTGAGGCGTTGACGTTCGTATACGGTCAACGTCACGGCCGCGAGGTCGAGTCGGCGCGTCGCGTGGCGCGTCAGGTGGGAGCGCGACATCACCGGGTGGTGTCGCTCGATCCGTCGCTGTTCGCCGGATCGGCGCTGACGGGCGGGCCGGCGGTGCCGCTGGACCGACCGGAGGAACGGATGGCCAGCGAGATTCCGTGCACTTACGTACCGGCGCGGAACACGGTTTTTCTGGCGTTGGCGCTGGCGTACGCCGAGGCGCGCGGGGCGTTTGACATTTTCATCGGGGCGAACGCGGTGGACTACAGCGGCTATCCGGATTGCCGGCCGGCGTTCATCGAGGCGTTCGAGCGTTTGGCCAATCTGGGCACCCGAAGCGGCGTGACGGGCGAAGGGCGTTTTCGCGTGCGGGCCCCGCTGATGGCCAAGAGCAAGGCGCAGATCGTCCGGATGGCGGTGGAACTGGGGGTGGATGCGTCGATCACGTGGAGCTGCTACAACCCGGACGATCGGGGCCGTCCGTGCGGGCGGTGCGATTCATGCCGCATTCGCCTTCGCGCGTTCGCAGAGGCGGGATTGACGGACCCGCTGTGCGGCGACGAGGGCGAGGTTTAGCGTCGCCGCTGGACGGCGGGACGTTTCTTGATGGTTTCGAGTCGTTCGACCAGGCGTGAAACGTCGGCGTCGGCGGCGAACTGGCGGCCGAGGGCGATGATCCGGTCGAGGTAGGCGGCCTTGGCGCTGCCGGGGGCGACCTGGGTGGCCAGGCCGCTGAGGATGTGCTTGACCGGATCGGTCATATCGAGGCCCGGCGCGCCGGCCTCGAGTATTTTTTCGAGGATCTGCAGGCCGGTATCGGTGACGGCGGCGTCGCCCTTGACGGTTCCCTTGGCGATCAGGCCGAGGGTTTCCTCATTGGGTGTGGCGGCGAGGTAGACCAGGATCATTCTGGCCGGTTCGACCATTTCGTCGCTGCGGCTGCTGCGGATGAGGGTTTTTTCCATCAGTCGCAAGCCTTCATCGGGATCCTTGCGGTGGACGGCGATGGCGATATGTCCGAGCAGGTCGGTCCGCGATCGCGCCAGTTGAAGCAGGGCGTTGTGGGCCTCGGGCAGGTCCATGGCGGCGAGGGCGTCGATGATCATCGGTCCGATGGCGGTGTAGGCGTAGGTGGTCTGCGGTGCGGACCGTCGGGCGGCGGCGCCGGTGGCGCGGGCATTGCGGAGGTCGCGGACGTTGTCGTTGCGCTGCGTGGAGGTGAAGTCGAGGATGTCACTGTAGAGTTCGACGAGTTCCATGCTGCCGCTCGGGTTCAGGCCGCGAATGATCTGGACGGCGTGACCGACGGCATCTTCCGGAATGGGCTGGCTCTTGAGGGCGCAGTCGCGGATCAGGGTGTGTATCCGGTCGATGGCTTCGGCGTCGGTCTGGCAGGCGGCCAGGATGATCACGAGACGTGCTCCGAGTTCGGAGTTTGGGCCGGCCTGCTCGGCCAGAGGCTTGTAGGCCTGGGCCACCGGGGCAATCAGTTGCGGGTTGGAGAGGCGGGTTCCCGCACCGGCCATTTGCGCCTCCCAGAGGTTTTTGACCACGATGGCGGCGGCGTCGAGCAATCGCAGCCGCCAGAGCGATCCGGCTGCGTTCTCCTGACCGGCGGCCTTGCCGAGAGCCACCAGCAGCGAGAGGCCGCCGTGGTTCTGGAGGTACTCGACGGCGGCGGTTCGGAGGTACTGGGAGGACTGTTCTCGCGGCCATCCGGCGAGGAATTCGACGAGCTTGTCTTCCGCGGCCTGTCCGGCTCCGAGTCGGCCGGCCTGGAGCATGGCGTGGTAGCGGTAGTAGGGGCGGTCGTGCATCTGGGGGAGGTAGAATTGGGCGTCCTTGAGGTCGGCGATGAGGCGCATGGCGGCTTCGGCTGCCTCCTGCGGGGCCTGGGCCAGGCGGTTGAGGCTCTTGGCTTCGAAGGCGAGGGTCGGCGTCG
>JAAYCJ010000288.1 GCA_012729815.1 Phycisphaerae bacterium
ACGCGGTGAAAGAAGCCGTTGACGTGTTGTGTCAGTACCTGATCTCAATGGACAGCGCCGATCAGGTGGGGTTGGTGTCCTACAGCGACAGCGCGCGGCTCGAGCAGGGGCTGACGTTCGATCTTCAGACCATCAGCGACACCGCTTACTCTCAGCAGGCAGGCAGTTACGGAAGCATGACGAACATCTCGGCTGGGATGACTCTGGCGGTCCAGGAGTTGACCGGACCTCGCTCGCGATCGACGGCCAAGAAAGTGATGATCGTGATGACCGACGGCGTGGCCAACCGGCCCAACGGTGAGACGGAAGCCCGGCAGGCCTGTTACGACGCCGCTGACGCCGCGGGCGAGCAGCACGTGCAGATCTACAGCGTCTCGATCGGATCGGTCTCCGACCAGGATTTGATGGCCAACCTCGCCGAAAACGGCAAGGGCGTCCACTACCACGTGCCGACCCTAGCCATCTCACAGTACGAGGAGGATCTCCAGGACGTCTTCCGGACCCTCGGCGGACGGCGCCCCGTTCGGCTGATCGAATAGCAGTCCGGCTCACAGGTGCACGTGCTGGCGGAGATGAGAGAGGCTGCCTCTCGGCAGCGGGAGACGTTCCTCGATCATCTCCGCCGCCGCATTTGCGGACCGGTGTTTAGGCGTTTGCATTAACCCGCCACCTATTGTAATGTTAAGATAGAGAATTCCCTTCTTACCTAACTTATCAGGGGTGAATGACAACAAGATCACCGTGCACCTGCACTTTCATCTAAAGGAGAGTAAGAATGGGAATGCAAGGGCGAGTCAGAGAGGTGCCATCGGTCCGCGCGAAGCGGGCGGTGGCGGCGGTGTGGGTGGCGGCGACCATGACGGTCATGGTCGGGTTTGCCGCCCTGGCGGTCGACGTCGGGTACATCTATTCGACGCAGGCGGAGCTTCAGCGGACGGCGGACGCCGCGGCGATGGCGGCGGCGAGTCGCCTGGCGGGCAGCGAACTGGAAACCACGGCGTTCGATATCGCCCGTCACTACAGTCAGCTCAATGAGGCGGGCGGAGTGGCCATCGACCTGTCGGAGGACGACGTAACGCTGGGACGGGCGGTAATGGACAGCGGAGGCAAGTACGCCTTCGAGCCGGGCGCCGAACCTCCCGACGCGGTTCGGATCCGGGTGCGGCGGAGTTCCGATTCGCCCAACGGAGCGCTGCAACTGTTTCTGGGCCCATTCCTTGGGGTTTCGGAGGCCGACCTGGGCGCCTCGGCGACGGCGATGCTGGTGCCGCGGGACATCGTGATCGTGATGGACCTGTCGAACTCGATGAGCTACGACAGCCAGCTCAAGCACGAGAGCGAGACGGAGATCAACATTCGGCAGGTCTGGGAGGACCTGGGTTCGCCGACCTTCGGCAAGATGACGGCGTTCCACAGCAGCGCTTCACAGATGCCCTATTACTCCTCCTCGCTGTACACCAGCAAGATCAAGAGCTACCTGGGTCTGACCAACGTGCCGTATCCCTATCCGCAGGGAAGCTGGGACGAGTACATCAACTACGTCAAGACCAGCCTGGACGACAGTTGGCGGGACGCCGACGAACGGGCCTACGAGGACCGCTACGGGTTGCGGACGTTCGTTCACTACCTGCTGGACAAGCGGCACTGCGAGTGGGAAACGCCGGAGCTTTCGAACACCCGGGTCCAGCCGGTGCACGCCCTCAAGCAGGCGATCGGCGTGCTGTGCCAGTACCTGGTTTCGATTGACAGTTCGGATCAGGTCGGCTTGGTTTCCTACTGCGACACGTCGAGGATCGAACACGAACTGACCTACGACCTCGAGGCGATCGCCGTCGAGGCGTACAGCCAGCAGGCGGGCAGCTACGGCAGCCAGACCAATATCGCGTCGGGCGTCGATCTGGCGGTGGCCGAACTGCTTGGTCCGCGGGCGCGGCCGACGGCCAAGAAGGTGATGATCCTGATGACCGACGGCATGGCGAACCGGCCCGACAACGAGGAGATCGCCCGCGAGGTGTGCATCGAATCGGCGACGGGGACTGGGGCCAACCGGATCCAGATTTTCACCATTTCGCTGGGTTCGGTGGCCGACCAGGAGCTGATGGCGGAACTGGCCGAGTTGGGCAAGGGGGAGCACTACCACGTGCCCACTCTGGCCATCTCGCAGTACGAGGAAGACCTCCGGCAGGTGTTCCGGACGCTCGGCGGACGACGGCCCGTGCGGCTGATCGAATAGTTCAGGGGCGGCGTGTCCCTGAGAAACTCTTGGTTTCCCACGTCGAAGGCCCGGGCCGACGCCCGGGCCGCTTTTTTTGCGCCCTTCCACCCCCATGAGGGGGCCGGAAGGCGGCGGCAAAGTGTTTGACTGGGATCAAGTACCGACGTATCATTATCAATCTTGCGTATCACCCAAGCTGACCTACAGGCAGGGCAGGGGTGTCAAAAGCGTGTTTCGGAAAGTGGTAGAGACAGAGTATGGAATGGAAACGGTTGATCGCGGCCATGGCGCTGTCGTTCCTGGCGCTGATGGTCTGGACCCAGATATCCACGCGTCTTTGGCCCGCACCGCCGCGTCCGACGGCAACGACGGGACCGGCGGCGACCCAAGTGGCGGCCACGCAGGGCACCAAGCCGGCAAGGACGGATTGGACCGAGCCCGCCATGTCGGCCGACAGCGGCGTGCTGGCGGTCGAGACGGCTGAGGTCCACGACGAGCAGATCGTGATCGGCAACGCCGAGCGCGGCAACGGGTATCGCTCGCGGCTGACGCTGACGACGGAAGGGGCGGCGGTCCGCAGGGCGGAACTGGCGCAGTACTCCGCGGAGGTGGGCAAGCTGGACAAACCGTACCAGTTGCTGACCGAAGTCGACTACGGGACCGACGTCCGCGACTCGCTGGCCACCGAAGGCTTGACCGTCTTTGGCCCGGACGGGGCCAAGTGGCAGGTAGGCCTCGATCGGCGGGACTGGCGGTACGAGGTCTCGACGGGCGATGACGAGCAGCGGGTGCGTTTCTGGGTGGATATTCGCCGCGAGGGCGAAGACCTGCTGCGGGTGACCAAGACCTACGTCGTGCCCAAGCAGAGCTTCGACGTGGCGGTGAACCTGGCGGTCGAGAACCTCTCCGATCAGCCGCTGGAGGTGGTGCTTCGCCAGCGGGGCCCGATGGGAATCCCTCAGGAAGACCCGCGAAGCGACAGCTACCGCAAATCGTTTGCCGGACTGGTCCAACCGGGAGGCCAGGAGGTAACGGTTCAGCCGGTGGACCGCAAGCACGTGCAGAAGGCTGAAGGGATGGCCTATCGCCTGGGCGCGGTGGACGAGCAGGTGGTCTGGGCGGGGCAGACCAACAAGTATTTTGCCGCCCTTCTGGCCGCCGATCAGGCCACGCGGGCCAGGATCGCGAGCATCGAGGCCACGGCCTATTCTCCGGATAAGGAGCTCGGCGAGGACCTGAGCTCGGTGTGGACGAGCCGGCCCCTTTCGATCCAGCCGTCGGAGCGGGCGGAACTGGACTTCGATCTGTTTCTGGGGCCCAAGTCGGATGAGATCTTCGCCCAGGAGCCCTACCGCAGCCTGAACTACATCGGCACCGTGGAGTACTCCTGGTGCACGATGCAGTGGCTGGCTGAGATCATGATCGCCCTGCTCAAGGGCCTGCACACCGTGACGCGCAACTACGGGTTGGCGATCATCCTGATGGTGGTGATCGTGCGGCTGCTGCTGCACCCGGTGACCAAGGGCGCGCAGAAGAACATGATGCGGATGCAGCGTGACATGAAGAAGCTGCAGCCGAAGATGCAGGCGATCAAGGAGAAGTACAAGGACAACCGCGAAGCCCAGAACAAGGCAACGATGGAGCTGTACCGGGAGGAGGGCATCAATCCGGCCACGCAGATGCTCGGATGCCTGCCGATGCTGCTGCAGATGCCCATCTGGATCGCCCTGTGGACGGCGCTGAACAACACGTTCGAGCTGCGCCACGAGCCGTTCTTCTGGTTCATCAACGACCTGGCCGGCCCGGACCAGATCATCGGTTTTTCGGGTGAGTTCATGCTGCCCCTGATCGGGAGCCTGACCGGCCCGATCCACGGGCTCAACATCCTGCCGCTGCTGCTGGGCGTCTCGATGCTGCTTCAGCAGAAGTTCCAGCCGCAGGCGGCGGAGGCGATGGCCGACCCGGCCCAGGCCAAGCAGCAGAAATTCATTTTCTACTTCATGGCCGTCTTCTTCGCGTTGATCCTCTACAACGCTCCGAGCGGATTGAACCTCTACATTCTGACCAGCAACGTCATCGGGTTCTTCGAGAACCGCCGCATCCGCCAGCACCTGGAGGAAGAGGAGAAGGCCTATCCCGGCGGCAAGCGGCCCAGGAAGGAATCGTTCTGGAGCCGGTGGCAAAAGAAGCTCGAGGTTAAGGCCAAACAGTGGGAGGCCGAGGAGAAGGTCAAACAGGCCGCCAAGCAGGAGGCCAAGAAGGCCAAGCGGAAAAAGTAACCGGCGGGAAAGAACCTCCAAGTCGAAAAGAAGGCAAGAGGACTCGGGATCGAGCCTCTTGCCTTTTCTTTTGCAGTCGTCAGGAACCTGTAGGGGAAGAATGCGACAAGGAGACGGCTCTGGTGCGCTATTTCAGGAACCGGATGGTCAGCGGGTAGCGGTAGGCCTGGCCGATGTTGGCCTGGACCGCGGCGATGATGATCAGAATGATGTCCAAAACGACCAGGATCGCCAGGAGCACGAAGCCGATCAGCACCAGGGTCAGCGCCGCAGAAATCAGGGCGTAGATCGTCATGGAAATCTGGAAGTTGACCGCCTCCTTGCCCTGGTCGTCGATGAAGGGAGACCGGTCCTTCTTGATGATCCACAGGATCAGCGGACCGGCGATGTGGCCGAAGGGCACGCCGACGTAGGCGATCAGGGCTGAGAGGTGCGTGATCATCGCCCAGCGGCGGGAGTCCTGATCCGGACCGGTCGGCGGCGGCGGGGTTACGGGAGCGTTCTGCTCGTCCATGGTCGTCCCTTCTTTCTGGACCTAAGTGCAGCGGCGAATCGGCCGCCCACCACGGGCCACCCATCTCGCCGCCGATATTCACAAGACGCAGTGAATGGTAACGGCGCGTTCCTCCAGACGCACGAGACTTCTGGCGGCATCAGGCGTACCGCCCGTAGCGACGGTAGGCGTCGAGCAGGGCGACGAGGTTTTCCATCGGGACGTCGGCTTGAAGGTTGTGCGAGGTGCAGAGGATGTATCCGCCGCCGCCGGCGAGGGCCTCGATGCGGTCCTTGACCTCGACGGCCACGTCGTGCGGGCGGCCAAAGGGCAGGGCCCGCTGGATGGATATCCCGCCGTGAAACGCCAGGCGGTCGCCGAACTGCGATTTGAGGGTGCGCGGGTCCATGTCGGCGGCCTCCGGCTGAAGCGACTGGAGGACGTCGAGGCCGCGTTCGATCATCAGCGGGACGATCGGCCGGACCGAACCGCAGGTGTGATGGATTACGCGGAGACCGAAGCTCTGGGCCAGGCCGACGTACTCGGCGAATCCGTCGCCGAGGAAATCGGCCCACATCCGCGGCGAAACGAGCGGGCCGTTCTGCGAGCCGAAATCGTCGCCGGTGAGCACCAGGTCGAGCGAGCCTTCGGCGGCTTGGCAGATGCGTTGGGCGTAGTGGCGATAGAACCGGCGGATTCGGCCAAAGATCGCGCGGGCCAGGTCCGGCTGCTCGACCATGTCGATCAGGATGCGCTCGACCCCGCGAAGGTACATCGCGGGCTTGAGCTGCGCGATGCGGTTGAGCCGGTCGCCCATAAAGACCGCCACGCGTCCGCGTTCGCGGATGGCGTGGCATTGGGCTTTGACCACGCCGTAGTCGAACCAGTCCGGATCGGGCCAGCGGCCGTAGGCTTCAATCTCCTCGACCGTCCGCGCCTCCGCCAGCGGCGAGTGCGACACCTCCTGGTACGACTCGCTCGCATCGGGCGGGCCAACCGCCACCGTCGCTCGCCGGACCCCCCAGAGATCCTCATCGCTGCCGTCGGGGAACCTCCGCAGCGGCGGGCCGATGTACGCCGGACCGTCGATGTAGCGAAGGTCCACGTCGTGCGTATCGAGGAAGTCCGGGAAGGACATGCCCGTCGCCAATGCGAGCTTGCGTTTGAAGCCCGACGAGGCCCAGAAGTCGATTGGCACGCGATCGGGCGGCTGGTGGTCCAGGGCGATGAAGGTGCGTTCTCTCGAATCCATCTTTGAAGGCGTTCGGTCCCATCAGCTCTTCGACGGCAGCTTGGGCAGGAGCCACGAGAGGAACGAGCTTTCGCTGCGTGACTGGATCATGATCCGGCCGGGTCCGGTTAACTCGCAGACGAGCCCTTCGCCGCTGAGGAACGTGGACTTGAGGCCCCCAAGCCGCCGGACGCTGTACTGGACGGTTTCGTCGAAGGCGACCATGTGGCCGGTATCGACGATGTAGCGTTGGCCGGGGCTCAGGTCGATCTGGTGAATGGCTCCAAAACTGGAGAGGAACACGCTGCCGGTTCCGGAGAGCTTGAGCAAAAAGAGGCCTTCGCGGGAAAAGAAGGTCTTGGCCCCGCCCCACTTGGTGTCGATCTGGATTTCCGGCGACGAGGCGATGTAGGCCCCGGACTGGGCGAACAGCGTCTGCCCGCGAAGCTCCGTGTCATAAATATCGCCCGGCAGCGACGGGGCGAAACATACCTCCCCGGGCTCCCGCGACTCAAAGGTGTTGATGAAGAAGCTCTCGCCGCTGAGGATCTTGCGCTTCAGGGCGCCCATCAAGCCGCCCTTCATGCTCGTCTGCATGTCGATGCCGCTGGACATCGAGACCATCGCCCCGGCCTCGGCGGCAAGTCTCTCGCCTCGCTCGAGGTTGACCCGAAGCAGGGAATACGACGGACGGTAAAGGACCTCATGCTGCATGGTTGAACTCCTCGCGCGGTTCTATTTGGAACGTGTCAGTTGTCCTATCGGTCCAGACGAAAGGACGGCTGGAATCTTTGGGAGATTCCCAGAAAGTGTCGCGGCTATGGTATTGATTAAGGGTGCCGATTAGTATATACTAGCAGCCAGAGCGGCAAGAGCCGCCGTGTCGAGGAGCGCTTTGGCTAAAAGCTACTCAGATATTAGAAGTATAGTTCGCGAGGCCATCACGAGCGGGCGCTACAAGCCCAACGAGTGGCTGCCCCCGGACCACGAGTTGGCCCGCGAGATGCAGACCTCGCGCCTGACCGTCCACCGGGCGTTGCAAGGGCTTGCACGGGAAGGGCTTGTGCATCGCAGCCCGCGCCGGGGGACTCGCGTGGCCGATCCGCGAAAGGACATCGTCGGGACAGTGGCGGTGCTGCTGCCGGCCGGATTTACCGGTCGGACGGCCGACTGGCTCGACAGCCTGGGTACGGATCTGCTGGAGGCGGGGATCACGGTGGCCCCCTACAACTGCCACGGGACGGTCTCGCGTGCGGTCCAGGTGGCCCGGCTGCTGGTGAGGAATCCGATCGTGGGGGTCGTGCTGATGCCGCCGACCTACGAGGACTCCCGCCGGATCGTGGAGATATTCCAGGACGCGAGGGTGCCGGTGGTGGTCGAGGGCAAGTTCGAGGTGCCCGGTCTGGAGGTCAGCTACGTCTCAGCCAATCATCGCCAAGGCGGGCGGCTCCTGGCTGAACACCTGCTGAAGCGGGGCCATCGGCGGATGGCCACCGTCAGTTGTTCCCACACCCAGGACGTGCAGGAGCGCGGGCGGGGATTTCGCGAAGGGTTGGCTGCGGCTGGGGTCGAGTTGGAGGAGAACTGCACCTTCGAGGTCCGCCGGTTCAATGAGATTCTCTACGTGGTCCGCGAGATGATGAACCGTCCGGAGCGTCCATCGGTCATTTTCGGGCTCAACGATCTGATCGCGGCCGAGGTGATGGCGGTCCTGCACCAGATAGGCTTGCGGATTCCACAGGACTGCGCGGTGGTGGGGATGGGCGACGAGCCGATGTCCAAGGCGACGATCAGCCCCATGACCACGGCCCGCGCGCCGCTGGTGGAGGAAGGGCACTTGCTGGCGAGTATTCTGCTCAATACGATTCAGGGACGGCTCAGCGAGCCGCAGCGGATTGAGCTGGACTATGAATTGGTGGTGCGACAGTCATGCGGACAAGCGTAATTTCGAATTTCGGATTCCGGATTTCGGATTTGTCGAAGACGACGCGTCGCGCTCCCGGCGGATCGCATCGAACGTTCACCCTGATCGAGCTGCTGGTCGTCGTCGCCATTATAGCGGTGCTGGTGGCGATGCTGCTGCCGGCACTGGGCGAGGCGCGGGAGCAGGCGTATCGCACGCAGTGCCGAAGCAACGCGCGTCAGATGGGAACGGCTTGGAATCTCTATTGCGACGATCATGCCGATTGCGGGCCGTACAACCATCGCGACAAGATGCATGAAGACTACGGCGGCAACCTGGCGGTGTGGGCCTACTGGGAGATGTATACCCAATTCGGGCTGCTGTTCCCTTACATCAGCCATCCCTTTGCCGTTCCAGCGAGGGAGAACCGCGTGCCCGCGGCGATGATCTGCCCGGCGGACCTGTACGGCCGGACCGAACCGGCCGACTTTGGACCATCCGACTGGCCCACCACCTCGTACTGGATGAGCTGGTATCCCTGCTCGTATCAGAGAGGGCAGGAGAATTCGTTCAATCTGCGTTCGAACCATCCGCCCAAGCGGGTGATGGCGGCGGACGCCTTCGCCTGGTGGCAGCCGTGCCCGTGGGACCAGGAGATATGGAGCGGCAACCACCAGCGGCGAGGCATGAACGTGGTGCGGGTGGACGCCAGCGCCGTCTGGATCCCTTACGACGCGACGGTGGGCGCGTATCCCTACGACTGGGAATACCTGGAACGATTCTAAAGCGGCAGGAGCCTACACGAATGGTGGAGCGAGCGGATTTCCTATCCAGCCGGCGGATCTCGGTGTCTCAAGAAGGAAAGACCTGGACGATTCGCAGCGAAAGGCGAACTGTGCAGTTCGACGAATCGACGTTCGGCGTTTGCATCCACAGCGGGCAGACCGTCTGGCGGATGATCGGCTCCCAGGCCGACGATCTGACGGTCGGGCGGAACGGATCGGCGGCGTCGATGGCGCTGACGGCGGCCCGATCGCGGCACGTCTCGCACTACGACACCGGCAGCATCGGCGGTTTGATGATCCACCTGCGGGACTTTGTCCATCCGCAGTTCGGTTCGATCGACCTGGAGCTTCGGCTGGTCATCGCGATGGAGCTGGGAACGGAAGAGATTCTGTTCCACTTGATTCCCACGGAGCAGGGCGCCGCGGTGCTCGATTGCCGCTGGCCGAAGATGGTCGATCCGGCGTGCGTGGACGTGACGGTCGTGCCGAACATGCAGGGCGTGCTGATCCCCAAGGACTTCCCGCAAGCGGTCGTGCAGTACGACGACCGGATGTACGGCCGCGGGTTCTACATGCCGTGGTGGGGATATCAGCAAGGACGGGCGGCGGCAATGACGATCCTCGAAACGCCGGTGGATGCCTCGGCCAAGCTGGAGCACCCGGCCGGCGGGCCGACGCAAGTGACGCTCAAGTGGCTGGACCAACTGGGCCGGCTGGCCTATCCGCGTAAAGTGCGGTTCTGTGCGTTTGACGAGGGCGACTACGTGACGCTGGCCAAACGGTACCGGCGGCACGTGATCGAGAGCGGGCAATTCATCTCGCTGCGTGAGAAGATCGCCCGCAACCCGCTGGTCGGCCGGTTGCTCGGTTCGCCGGTGGTCCACACGGGCATTCTGTACCACATGGAGCCGTCATCGTCGTATTACAACCATGAGGCCCCGTCGAAGAACCACGAACTGGTTACGTTCGACCAGCGAGTTGCGGAGCTGCGGAAACTAGCCTCGCGAGGGATCGGCAAGGCCTACGTTCACCTGGACGGCTGGGGATATCGCGGGTACGACAATTTCCATCCGGACCACATGCCGCCGTGCGAAGAGGCCGGCGGCTGGGAGGCGATGAAGCGATTCGCCGATGCGTGCGACGAATTGAACTTCCTGTTCGCCATCCACGATCAGTATCGCGACTACTTCCACGACGGACCGGCCCACGACGCGCGGCACGAGGTGTGGGAGGACGCCAACGGCAAGCGCCACTACGAGACAACCTGGCCGGGCGGCGCCGAGGGCCTTTTGTGTTCGAGTCTGTCGCCATTGGCCCAGGCGAGGAACCATCGGGCGCTGATCGACCTGGGAATCAGGATTCGCGGAGCCTATCTGGACGTTATCGCGGTGGTTCCGCCGGATCAGTGCTTCAATCCGGAACATCCGGTGACCCGGCGCGAGTGCCTGGCGAACTGGGCGAAGTGTCTTGGCCAGGTGCGGGCGATTCTGGGCGTGGTGAGTTCCGAGGAGCCGTGCGACTGGGCGATCCCGCATCTGGACCTGGTGCACCACGGTCCGTACCCGCTGGTTCCGAATCCCGGCCGGGGCCCGGCCAACGGCATTCCCGTGCCGCTGCTGAATTTGGTGTACCATGACGCGATCATGCTGCCGTGGAGCGTGAACATCGACGGCAAGGGCGGCTGGGGAATTCCCGACGGCGACAGCAGCGTCTTGCACGCCCTGATGAACGCGGGTATGCCGTACCTTTCGCTGGAACCATCGGAGCGGGAGCTGGCAACGGTCCGGACGCTCTGCCAGATTCAGGAAAAACTGGCCCTGCAGGAGATGGTCAGCCACCAGTTCCTGGATGACTCCCGCCGCCGTCAGCGCGTCGCCTATGCCGACGGCACGACGATCACGGTCGATTTTGACAAGGACGAGTACACGATTTCTTGACCACAGGAGGCCAGATGGCTCGGATGATTGCGATGGCGTTGGCGGTGCTGGCGATGACGGCGGGAGCGGTGTGGGCTCAGGAGCCGATCGACATCTCAGCGGCGGCCAACATGGGCTTTGCCGACGAGGTCGAAGGCGACCGTCAGGGCGGCTGGACCGACCAGGGCCGCGTCAACGACCTGCGTTCGATGCCCGTCGGCCGGCAGCGGTACGGCAAGATCGAGTTCGAGGTGATCGACCCCAACGCCAACGGCGGACGATCGTGCCTGATTTTCGCCGGCCCGGAACGCGAGTATTTCCTCAAGCAGGCCGATATCCCGGTGAACGGACAGAGCCTCAAGTTCCTCTACCTTTTGCACGGCTCGGCCTGGACGCCCAAGGACGCGTCGCCGATCGGAACGATCCGCGTCGCCTACGCCGATGGAATGGATCAGACCATTGAGATTATCGCCAAGCGCGACCTGGACGACTGGTGGATCCCCTTCCCTGTCGCCAACGGCGCGGTGGTCTGGACGTCGGACAATAACTCAGCCTACGTCGGGCTCTACGCCTCGAAGTTCGCCCTCGAGGGCAAACCCGTCGAAAAACTCACGCTGACCGGATCGGGAAAATCCGTCTGGGCGGTGGTGGCGATCACCGGATCGGAAGATGACCTGGCCCTGCCAGAAAGCTCCGGCCCGCACATGATCGTCCAGAACGACGACTGGCAGCCGATCGAGAACCTCAAGACGATCGAGCCGGACAGCGTGATGGACTTTTCGTTCCTGAACGAGGCGCCGGCCGGCCAGCACGGGCGCGTGGTGGTGCGTGACGGGCGTTTCGAATTCAAGAACCTTCCGGGCCGGCGGGTGCGGCTGTTCGGACCGAACCTGTGCTATGAGTTGTGCTATCCGTCGAAGCAGGACGCGGAACTGCTGGCCCAGACGCTGCACCGGATGGGCTACAACGCGGTGCGATTGCAGCATTTCGACGTGACGCTGACGCCCGACCCGGCCAAGGC